>NZ_JBFTLX010000002.1:0-76468 GCF_056396665.1 Cupriavidus sp. 05T313
CATATTGCCGCCGCCAAGGAAGCCAAAGGTGAGGGTGTTGAGCATGGGTGTCTCTTGCAGGGAGTGTTCTGGGAAGAAGTGATGCCGGCGTTCTAGCCGTGCGTAATGGGCGCTGCGGGCGTTGTCGCAGCAGAGGCTGTCTCGGCGGCCCCGGATGCAGGCGCTGCGGCATAGTCGCGCGCGCCGAAAATGGCGGTGCCGATGCGCACCAGGGTGGCGCCCTCGGCAATGGCGGCTTCCATGTCGGCAGACATGCCCATCGACAACGTGTCCACGTCCAGCCCGTCCGCGCGCAGGGCATCGAGCAGCGCGCGCAGCGCGGCGAAGGGCCGGCGCTGGGCCGCTACCTCGGCAACGGCTTCGGGAATCGCCATCAGGCCGCGCAGCCGCAGGCCGGGCAGTGCCGCCACGGCGCGCGCCAGCACCGGCACTTCGTCGGGCGTCACGCCGCTCTTGCTGGCTTCTCCGCTGATATTGACCTGCAGGCAAACTTGCAGCGGCGCCATGCCGGCGGGCCGCTGCGCCGACAGGCGCTCGGCGATGCGCAGGCGGTCGATGGCGTGGACCCAGTCGAAATGCTCGGCCACGGCACGTGTCTTGTTGCTTTGCAGGGGGCCGATGAAATGCCAGCACAACTCGCCGCGCAGGTCGGCAAGCCGGGCGATCTTGTCCAGGCCTTCCTGTACGTAGTTCTCGCCAAAGGCGCGCTGGCCCGCATCGAAGGCAGCCCGTACGTCGGCGGCGGGGAAGGTCTTGGAAACCGCCAGAAGCGCGACTTCACCGGCCGGTCGCCCGGCCTGTTGTGCGGCTGCCGCGATGCGCCGGTTGACGGCTTGCAAGTTGGCGGCGATTACAGACATAATCCGGCGAACATATCAAGAAGTACAACAAAGTACGACAATAATAGGGTGGGGTCATTATAGATGGACATCGCGCAGCTATTAGCTTTCGCCGTCAAGAACAAGGCGTCCGATCTCCATCTCTCGGCAGACATGCCGCCGATGGTGCGTATCCACGGCGACATGCGCCGCATCAACGTAGCGGCGATGGGCCACAAGGATGTCCACGCCCTCGTGTACGACATCATGAGCGACACCCAGCGCAAGCAGTATGAAGAGCGGCTGGAAATCGATTTCTCCTTCGAGATCTCCGGCCTCTCGCGCTTCCGGGTCAATGCATACAATACGCAGCGCGGGGCGGCCGCGGTGTTCCGGACCATTCCCTCCAAGGTTCTGACGCTGGAAGACCTGCGCGCGCCGGCGGTATTCGCCGACCTCTGCATGAAGCCGCGCGGCCTGGTGCTGGTGACCGGCCCGACCGGTTCAGGCAAGTCCACCACGCTGGCGGCGATGGTGGACCACCGCAACGATCACGACATGGGCCACATCCTCACCGTGGAAGACCCGATCGAGTTCGTGCACACGTCCAAGAAGAGCCTGATCAACCAGCGCGAGCTGGGGCCGCACACGCACTCCTTCGCCAACGCGCTGCGCTCCGCCTTGCGCGAGGATCCCGACGTGGTGCTGGTGGGCGAACTGCGCGACCTGGAAACCATCCGGCTGGCGCTGACCGCCGCGGAAACCGGCCACCTGGTATTTGCCACGCTGCATACCAGTTCGGCAGCCAAGACCATCGACCGGATCGTCGACGTGTTCCCGCCCGAAGAGAAAGACATGGTGCGCACCATGCTGTCGGAGTCGCTCGAAGCGGTGATCTCGCAAACGCTGCTCAAGACGCGTGACGGCAATGGCCGTACCGCGRCGCACGAGATCATGATCGCCACGCCGGCGATCCGCCATCTGATTCGCGAGAACAAGATCGCGCAGATGTACTCGATGATGCAGACCAGCAGTGGGCTTGGCATGCAGACGCTGGACCAGTGCCTGTCGGACCTGATCAAGCGCGGGCTGATCAGCTACAACGACGCACGCGCCACCGCCAAGAACCCCGATTCCTTCACGGGCTGAGGCGAGTCCGCCGCATCCAAACCAGGACAACGCCATGCTCGATCGAGAATCCGCCGCCAAGTACATCAACGACCTGCTTGTGCTGATGGTCGGCAACCGCGGCTCGGACCTGTTCATCACCGCGGATTTTCCGCCCGCGATCAAGGTCGACGGCAAGATCACGCCGGTGTCGCAGCAGCCGCTCAATCCCACCCAGGCGCTCGGGCTGGTGCGCTCGATCATGAATGAGCGCCAGGCGGGCGAGTTCGAGGGCAGCCGCGAGTGCAACTTTGCCATCTCCGCGTCCAATGCCGGGCGCTTCCGGGTCTCGGCCTTTATCCAGCAGGGCAAGGCGGGCATGGTGGTGCGTACCATCAATACGCGCATTCCCTCGGTGGAAGATCTTGACCTGCCGCAGGCGCTGCATGACATCGTGATGTCCAAGCGCGGCCTGGTGATCGTTACCGGTGCCACCGGCTCGGGCAAGTCGACTTCGTTGGCGGCCATGCTCGACCATCGCAACGCGCATTCCTACGGCCACATCATCACCATCGAGGACCCGATCGAATACGTGCACGCGCACCAGAACTGCATCGTCACGCAGCGCGAGGTCGGCATCGATACCGAGTCCTGGCACGTGGCCCTGAAGAACACCCTGCGCCAGGCACCCGACGTGATCCTGATCGGCGAAATCCGCGATCGCGAAACCATGGAATACGCGATGCAGTATGCGGAAACGGGCCACCTGTGCCTGGCCACGCTGCACGCCAACAACGCCAACCAGGCCATCGACCGTGTGGTCAATTTCTTCCCCGAGGAAAAGCGCCAGCAGTTGCTGATCGACCTGTCGCTCAACCTGAAGGCGATGGTGTCGCAGCGGCTGTTGCCGCGCAAGGGGCAGAAGGGCCGCGTGCCAGCGGTGGAAATCATGATCGGCACGCCGCTGGTGGCCGACCTGATCTTTAAGGGCGAGATCCACGCGTTGAAGGAAGTCATCAAGAAATCGCGCGAGCAGGGGATGGTCTCGTTCGACCAGGCGTTGTTCGACCTGTACGAGGCCGGCAAGATCAGCTACGAAGACGCGCTGCGCAACGCCGACTCGCTCAACGACCTGCGGCTGATGATCAAGCTGCACGGCACCATGGACCGCGAGACCGACCTCGGCGCCGGCACCGAACATCTGAATGTGATCTGATCTGCCGCCAGCGCGGCGCTTGCGGCTCTAGTACACTGTCCGCGCCGCCGGCACCCCGCCGCGCCATGAGAGGAGCCCGCCATGAGCAACGTCTACCAGTTCGAAGCCAGTTCCCTTGCCGGCCAGCCGGTACCGCTGTCGCAATTCAGCGGCAAGGTGCTGCTGATCGTGAATACCGCCAGCGAGTGCGGCTTCACGCCCCAATACGCCGGCCTGCAGGCACTGCAGGAGCAGTTCGCGCAAAGCGGCCTGGAAGTGCTGGGTTTTCCCTGCAACCAGTTCGGCAAGCAGGAGCCGGGCGACGCCGCGCAGATCGGCCAGTTCTGCGAGTCGCGCTTTCACGTCACCTTCCCGATGTTCGGCAAGATCGACGTCAATGGCGCCAACGCGC
This sequence comes from Cupriavidus sp. 05T313, assembly GCF_056396665.1. Classification (NCBI taxonomy): domain Bacteria; kingdom Pseudomonadati; phylum Pseudomonadota; class Betaproteobacteria; order Burkholderiales; family Burkholderiaceae; genus Cupriavidus; species Cupriavidus sp. 05T313. The sequence continues at coordinate 3,533 of NZ_JBFTLX010000002.1, forward strand.
ATCCGCTGTATCGCTGGCTGACTTCCGAGAAGCCGGGCGTGCTCGGCCTGGAAGCAATCAAGTGGAATTTCACCAAGTTCCTGCTGCGCCGCGATGGCACGGTGTTCAAGCGCTACGCGCCGACCACCAAGCCCGAGGACATCAAGGGCGACATCGAGAAGCTGCTGGCCGAGCCGGCCTAGTCCGCGGCGGCTAGCCGCTGGTCTGCTGCACTGCGCGCAGGAAGCCGTTGAGCGAGCGGTCCGGCGTTTCGTGGAAGCGTTCGTCCAGCATGACGATGCCGCGGCAGCGGTCCAGCCGGAAGCTGCGGTAGTCGGTGCGCGTGGTGCACCACGCGGCCAGCAGCCAGCTATTGCCCCAGAAGAACAGGCCCAGCGGCTGCACGATGCGGTCGGTAGCGCGCTGTTGCGCGTCGGTGTAGTCCAGGCGCAGCAGGCGCTGCGCGTTCATGGCGCCGTGCACCACGTCAAAGGCGTCGCGCACCTGCGGATGATTGACGAATTCCGGGGCGAACACGCGGCTTTGCTGCGCCGCATGACGCCGCGCCGGCGGCAGCGCCGCCACCAGTTTCTCCAGCGCGGGATCGGCCGCGGCGGCCAGCGCGCCGCCGCCCCAGGCCTTGAGCAGCCGCAGCCCGGCCACCAGCGCTTCGACTTCAATCGCGGTGAACATCAGCGGAGGGACGTCATAGTCGGCCCGCAACCGGTAGCCAATGCCCGCTTCGCCCTCGACCGGCACGCCCGACAGCGACAGTGCCTGGATATCCCGGTACACCGTGCGCTCGGACACCCCGAGCCGCTGCGCCAGCAGCGCCGCCGTGGTCAGGCGGCGCCCGCGTAGTACCTGGACAATCTGGAAAAGGCGGTCGGCACGGCGGCTCATCGAGGTTTCATCTTGGTTCTAAGCGGATATCGGCAAAACGGTCGCGGCCATCGCCTAGCCGGCCAGGGGCTGGTGCAGGCCCACGCGGTTGCCTTCGCTGTCGATGATATGCGCAATATGGCCGATATCGCCGGGCAGTTGCAGCGGGCCGAATACCGTCTTGCCGCCGGCGGCCTGCACGCGCGCCAGCAGTGCCGTGAGTTGCGCCGCGTGCAGGTAGGGCAGACAGCCATCGGCCGATGGCCGGAAGCCTTCGCCGGCCACCAGTGCGCCGCCAGGCTCATGGCTGGCAAAGACAGCCATGTCGATTTGCGCCATGGTCTCGCGCTTGAGGGTGGTTTCGAAGACCTGTTCGTAGAACCGGATCGCGCGCTGCATATCGGTGACGGGGATTTCAAGCCAGTTGATCAGTCCGCTCATGATGGTCTCTCTCGGGAGGTGTTGGAGGGATGGATCATGCGCGGGGGCTACTGACAACGTCCTGTCAGCAGGGATCAGCGCGGCATCCACGCCGCCAGCATCGGCACCATCACGGCGGTCAGCACGCCGTTCAGGCCCATGCCGAGCGCGGCGAACGCGCCGGCCTCCTGGTTGACCTGGAAGGCGCGCGCGGTGCCGATGCCGTGCGCCGCCACGCCGGTGGCGAAGCCGCGCACGGTGTAGTCGGAAATGCGCAACAGGTTGAGCAGCTTGGTGGCGCTGACCGCGCCGATGATGCCCGTACCCATCACCAGCACGGCGGTGAGCGAGGGCAGGCCGCCGATCTTCTCGGCCACGCCCATGGCGATGGGGATCGTGACCGACTTGGGCGCGAGCGAGCGCATCGTCTCGGGCGACGCGCCCAGCAGCCAGGCGATGCCCACGGCGGATACCACCGCCACCAGCGAGCCGGCCAGCAGTCCGCCCAGCAGCGRCAGCACGTGCCGGCGCAGCTTGGGCAGTTGCATGTAGAGCGGCACCGCCAGCGCGACGGTGGCCGGCCCGAGCAGGAAGTGGAYGAACTGCGCGCCGTCGAAATACGTCTTGTAAGGCGTGCCGGTCACCGTCAGCAGCGTGACCAGGATGGCTACCGCGATCATCACGGGATTGGCCAGCGGCGAAAAACGCGCGCGTTCGTAGACGCGGAAGGCGAATACATAGGCCAGCAGCGTGGCGGTCAGCCCCAGTAGCGGGCTGGCGGCCAGGTAGACCCAGATCTCGTTGAGGCGCGGCGTCATCATGCCTGTTCTCCCGGCGCCGCGGGTGCGGCGGCCTCGGGCGGCCTCGCCTTGCCCATCAGGGCACGCGCCACCAGCGCCGTGGTAGCGATCGCAAGCCACGTGGAGAGCACCAGCGCCACCACGATCGGCATCCATTCCCCGCCGATGCGATGCGCATGCACCATGATGCCCACGCCGGCCGGCACGAACAGCAGCGACAGGTGCTTGAGCAGTTCGGACGTGGTGCCCTGGATCACCGGCAGCAGCCGGTCGTCGAAGGTGAGCCAGCCGAACAGCAGGATCATGCCGATCACCGGGCCTGGCACGGGCAGGCTCAGGGCGTAGCTGAGCGCCTCCCCGACGGATTGGAAAACCAGGAGGATGGCAAAGGTTTGAAGCATGTGAGAGCGGGGCGCGGACAGCCGGGATTGGAGCCCTCGCATGGTAACTCGTAGTGGCCTCTTCTGGCAGCGGGTTTGCGCCCCTCTCCCGCTTGCGCGGGAAGGCGCGACGGCCAGCGCTGTGCCAGACGCCGTGGGCGCAGCCGGTCAGCTTCGTCCCAGGCTTCCGGCCACTTACCCCAACATCCGGTCCACCAGTTCGATCCAGTGCATCACCGGCGTTCCGGTGCCGCTTTGCAGATGCGTGATGCAGCCGATATTCGCCGAGACAATGGCCTGCGGCCCCGAAGCCTGCAGGTTGGCGAGTTTTTCATCCCGCAAGCGGTACGACAACTCCGGCTGCAGCACCGAATACGTGCCCGCAGAGCCGCAGCACAAGTGGCTGTCGGCGCAGAGCTTGACATCCACGCCCAGGCCGGTCAGCAACGTCTCCACCTTGCCGCGGATCTGCTGGCCGTGCTGTAGCGTGCAGGGCGGGTGGTAGGCGACCCGCTGGCCGTTGCCGCTCTTGCCCTCCCGTGCCTCGGTGGCGAGGGCTTGCAGTGTGTCGGAGAAATCCGGCAGCAACTCCGACAGATCCTTGGTCAGCGCCGAGATCTGGCGCGCGCGCTCCGCATAGCGCGCATCGTTGCGCAGCAGGTGCCCGTACTCCTTGACCATCACGCCGCAGCCCGACGCCGTCATCACGATGGCCTCGGCGCCCGCTTGCACCGCCGGCCACCAGGCGTCGATATTGCGCCGCATATTGTCGAGGCCGCCGTCGTGGTCGCCGGTGTGATAGCGCACCGCGCCGCAACAGCCGGCCTCGCGCGCCACGACAAGCTGCACGCCGAGGCGGTCGAACACGCGGGCCGTGGCGGCATTGATGTTGGGCGACATCGATGGCTGCACGCAACCGTCGAGCAACAGCATCTTGCGCGCATGCGTGTTGCGCGGCCAGGTGCCGGCATCCACCGGCTGCGGCACCTTGTTGCGCAGGGCCTGCGGCAGCAGCGGGCGAAAACGCTGGCCCAGGCGCATGGCCGGCCCGAACAGCGCGGGCCGGGTCATGCTCTCGCGCAGCGCCCAACGCGCGAACCGCTCGCGCGCGGGGCGCTGGATGCCTTGCGCTTCGAGACGGTCATCGACGACCTTGCGGCCGATGTCGACCAGCCTGCCGTACTTCACRCCCGAAGGGCAGGTCGATTCGCAGTTGCGGCAGGTCAGGCAGCGGTCCAGGTGCAGGCGYGTGCTTTCCGTSACGGGCTGGCCCTCGAGCAYCTGCTTCATCAGGTAGATRCGGCCGCGCGGSCCGTCCAGYTCRTCGCCGAGCAAYTGGTAGGTGGGRCAGGTSGCGGTGCAGAAGCCGCARTGCACGCAYTTGCCGACGATGGACTTGGCTTCTTCGCCWTCGGGCGTGTCGCGCAGGAATTCGGCCAGGGTGGTTTGCATGGTTCGGGGACTCTCTGGTGCCTTGGCTGGGGATCGGAAGGGCGTGACGCGTGGCTCAGAGGCCGGCGTACATGCGCTGCGGGTTGAAGATGCGGGCGGGGTCGAAGCTGGCCTTGAGGCGCTGGTGGATGGCGGCCAGCGGCGCCGAAAGCGGCGTGAACACGCCCACCGACTTGTCGCCGTTGCGGAACAGCGTGGCGTGGCCGCCGGCGGCCTTCGCGGCGGCGCGCACGATGGTGCCGTCGGCGGCGCTATCGGCGCCGCCCAGCCACCAGCGCTGGCCGCCGCCCCATTCGATCAGTTGCCCGCCGGGCAGCGCCAACGGCGCCGCGGTGGTGGGCACGGCAATGCGCCACAGGGCCCGGCCGGCTTGCACCGGGGCGAAGAAGGGATGGCCTTGCTCGCGCAGCGCGCGCCACAGCGCATCGGCTTCGCCGGGTTCCACGGCTTCGCCGCCAAGCCGCGCGCGGGCGGCACGCAGCGCCGCGGCCGCACCTGACAGGCGCAGGTGCAGCACGCCGTCGTGCCACGCCGAAGCGGCAATCGGCAGCGGCTGGCCGCCCCATTGGTTGAGACGGTCCAGCGCCTCGGCCTCGCCCAGCGCAAAGCGCAGCGTGGCGTCGTCGAATGGCATCGGCAGGACCTTGAGCGAGACTTCCAGGATCAGCCCCAGCGTGCCGAGCGATCCCGACATCAGGCGCGATACGTCGTAGCCGGCCACGTTCTTCATCACCTGGCCGCCGAAATTCAGGATGTCGCCGCGGCCGTCCATCACCTGCGTGCCCAGCACGAAATCGCGCAGCGCGCCGACCGCCTGCCGGCGCGGGCCGGACAGGCCCGCGGCCACCGCGCCGCCCAGGGTTGCCACGTCGCCGCCACTGGCGCCCGTGCTGAAATGCGGTGGCTCGAACGCCAGCATCTGGCGCCGCTCCGCCAGCGCCGCCTCGATCTCCGCCAGCGGCGTGCCGCAGCGCGCGGTGATGACCAGTTCGGGCGGGTCGTAATCGACGATGCCGCTATAGGCGCGCGTGTCGAGCACTTCCCCCTGCAATTGCTGCCCGTAGAAGTCCTTGCTGCCGCCGCCCCGCAGGCGCAGCGGCGCGCGCGTGTCGGTGGCGTGCCGGATGGCGTCGCGAAATGCGGTGAGGGTGGCTTGCAGGTCGGCTGGCATGGTGGCTGGCTGAGGTTGGCGTGAATGAGATCAGGCGGAGGAAGACGGGCGGTCCGGCGGCGCGCCGGGCGCGATCTGCGCGTGCTCGCTCTCGTTCTGGTAATGCGGCAATGCACTGCCGCAGTGCTTGCAGTAGACGGCGTCGGGATCGTGCCCTTCAGTCAGGCAATGGTTGCAGGTGCGCGTTGTCAGCGGCCGCTTCATGATGCTCGCGGCCAGCTCCGCGCCGACGATGCCGGTCGGGAAGGCGATGATGCCGTAGCCCAGCAGGATGGTCAGCGAGGTGATGAACTGGCCCAGCGGGGTCTTGGGCACCATGTCGCCGAAACCCGTGGTGGTCAGCGTCACCACCGCCCAGTACATGCTCACTGGGATGCTGGTGAAGCCGTGCTGCGGGCCTTCCACCACGTACATCACCGTACCAAGGATCACGGTGATGATGAACACGGTGCCGAGGAAGACGAAGATCTTGCGCCGGCTGTTGGCCAGCGCGCGATACAGGATCTGCGCTTCTTCGAAGTACACCGTCAGCTTGAGAATCCGGAACACGCGCAGCAGCCGCAGCAGGCGCACGTCGATCAGGAAGGCCAGCTCCGGCACGAAGAAGGCGAGCCAGGTCGGGATGATCGACAGGAAGTCGACCACGCCGAAGAAGCTGAACACATAGCGCAAGGGACGCCGCACCACCAGGATGCGCATCACATACTCGGCGGTGAACAGCAGCGTGAACAGCCATTCCAGCACGGTGAATATCCGGCCCAGCCGCAGGCTGATCGCCGGCAGGCTGTCGAACACGACGATCAGCACGCTGGCGACGATGGCTACCAGCAGGGTGATATCAAACAGGCGGCCGTAGCGCGTGTCAGCTTCGAAAATGATGGTGTACCAGCGCTCGCGCCAGCCCGATTCGGGCTTGCCCAGGCGCTGGCGGGTCTGCGCGCTGCTGTGGGCGCGCTGCGTGGCGTTTTGACCTGGCATGTTCAGAAGCGTGGCAGTTCGGGGTGCGGCAGCAGCCCGCGTTTCACATGCATGCGGCCGTACTCGGCGCAGCGCGCCAGCGTGGGGATGGCCTTGTCGGGATTGAGCAGCCGTGCCGGGTCGAAGGCGGCCTTGACGCCGAAGAACAGCTCGCGCTCTTCCGGCGAGAACTGCACGCACATGGAGTTGAGTTTCTCCACGCCCACGCCATGCTCGCCGGTGACGGTGCCGCCCAGTTCCACGCAGCTCTCCAGGATGTCGGAGCCGAACAGCTCGGCGCGGTGCCATTCGTCCTGGTCGGCGCCATCGAAGAGGATCAGCGGATGCATATTGCCGTCGCCGGCATGGAACACGTTCATGCAGCGCAGGCCGTACTTGCGCTCCATCTCCTCGATGCGCTTGAGCAGCGTGCCGATATGCTTGCGCGGGATGGTGCCGTCCATGCAGTAGTAATCCGGCGAGATGCGCCCGGCCGCGGGGAAGGCGTTCTTGCGCCCGCTCCAGAAGCGCAGCCGCTCGGCCTCGCTCTGCGACACCTGGATGCGGCTGGCGCCGGAGGCGCGCAGCACCTCGCTCATGCGTTCCACTTCCTCGGCCACTTCTTCCGGCGTACCATCGGATTCGCACAACAGGATGGCGGCCGCATCGAGGTCATAGCCGGCGCGCACGAATTCCTCGACCGCGGCGGTAGCGGGCTTGTCCATCATTTCCAGCCCGGCGGGGATGATGCCGGCGCCGATCACGTCGGCCACCGCATTGCCGCCCTTGGCCACGTCATCGAAGCTGGCCATGATCACCTGTGCCAGCTGCGGCTTGGGGATCAGCTTGACGGTCACTTCGGTCACCACCGCCAGCATGCCTTCGGAGCCGATCACGGCGGCCAGCAGGTCCAGCCCCGGCGCGTCGGGCGCTTCGGAGCCGAATTCCACCACTTCGCCCTCCATCGTCACGGCGCGCACGCGCAGCACGTTGTGTACCGTCAGGCCGTACTTGAGGCAATGCACGCCGCCCGAGTTCTCGCTGACGTTGCCGCCGATGGTGCAGGCAATCTGGGACGAGGGGTCGGGCGCGTAGTACAGGTTGTACTGCGCGGCGGCCTCGGAGATAGCGAGATTGCGCACGCCGGGCTGGACCACCGCCGTGCGCGAGCGTGCATCCACGGTGACGATGCGCTTGAACTTGGCCAGCGACAGCACCAGGCCGGTGGCGATCGGCATGGCCCCGCCCGAAAGGCTGGTGCCGGCGCCGCGCGGCACCACCGGCACCTGCAGCGAGTGGCACAGGCGCAGGATCGCGCAGACCTGTTCCTCGTTATCGGGCAGTGCCACGGCCAGCGGGATCTGGCGGTAGGCCGCCAGGCCGTCGCACTCGTAGGGCACGGTGTCTTCGGGCTTCCACAACAGGGCCGCATCGGGCAGGATTTTCGCCAGGCCTTCGAGCAGCGCGTTGCGGCGCGCGTCGTCGGCGACCAGAGAGACTTCGTGCGGGGCGTTCATGGCAACTCCTGTAATGGCCGCGGGCGTCCGCCATGGCAGGGCGCAAGCGGGTGGGGAGCAAGGACTATAGCGCAGCCTGGTGGCTGCGAAACCTCATGGCGACGTGAATTCCGCATGGCAGGCCGATCAAAATCGCTCATGACGGCGTTGGGCCGGAGCGTGCCATGCGGGGCGTGGCGCGGCGGCCGGGCCAGTTCAAATCCAGCTTAGCACCGGCGCGATGCAAGGCGGTAATGGGGCTCTTTTTTCTCGGCGCGCCATCAGCGCGGCGCCAGCATGTGCACCATTTCCAGATTGTCGTGATAATCCGGTGCCACATAGAGCGCCTGGGGCTCGACGCCGTAGCGCCGGAAGCCCATCGATTCGTAGAGCGCGATCGCGGGCGCGTTGGCGGCGGTGACGCTCAGCGTGACCTGGCGCAGGTCCGGCATGGCGGCGGCAACGGCCAGTGCCTGCGCCATCAGCTGCCGGCCAAGGCGCCGGCCGCGATAGGCCGGCGCCACATACATGCCCCAGACAAAGGCCTTGTGGCGCTGCTTGACCTTGTCCTCGCGCATGACGCCGACCACGCCGGCCAGCGCGGCGGCCCCATCGCCGTGCTCGAAGGCGCCGATCACGGCCTTTCCGGGCGTCGCCGCCAGCCGGCCGGCGATGGTGGCCAGTGGCAATTCGCGCTCATCCTCAAAGCTGGAGCCGAAGGCGGCGGGCGCCTCCAGCAGGCCTTCCAGGCGCAACGCCTGGAAAGCTCCGGCATCGGCGGGGGTAAGCAGGCGGATCTGCGTGGGCATCATGCGGTCTCCTGTTCGGCAATCCCGGGCTGTTTCCTGGCACGTCTGTCCCCGACCGCTTTCACGGCCCATTGGGTCGCGGCGGTCGCGAGGATGGCTGTGGCAAAGGCGATGGCGATGGTGCTTCGCGGCAACAGCACGGCCAGGGTGAAGCAAAAGGCGACAAGGGAAAACAATCCGCCGGCCATCGACGTCAGCAACGCGACAACAAAGTCCGGGCCGGCCGCCCGGTGCGAGAATACCGAGAGCACGATGCCAAGGACTGGAAAGAGCGCCAGCAGTCCGCTCCACGTGGATCCGATCGATGCGGACAAGGTCGTCACCGCGAGCGTAAGGCCGGCGCCGGCCAGCATGCGGACCAGCAGACCTGTGCGCGATATGCCCGCAGCGCGGGCGGCGGCACCCGGCGGCGGGAAGAGGGATGGGCAAATGAACAGCGTGGCCAGCGCCAGCGCCAGCGCCAGCGCAGCGAACGGTGAGAAGGGCCGCCAGCCAAGCAGTGCCACGGCGGCCAGCCAGGCAGCCAGCGCCGCCGCCAGCGCCAGCGGCCAGCCGTGCCGGCGGCAACTCCAGGCATAGGCGAGGCTGAACGCAACCGAGGCGAATACCGCGCAAAGGGCGCTGGTGGCCGCCGCAGCGGCGAAAGGCGCACCGCGTTCCAGCGCCAGCAGGAAAAGAATCGGGCCAACCACCACGGGCAGGCCGGCCAGCCAGCCGGCCACGGCCGGTCCCCAGCGCTTGCCCGCCACGGAGATGCAGGCGATGAAGGCGGGCACCAGCAGCAACTTCAGGGCGAGCATGGGCGAGGATCCTCTTTCATCCGGGTTTCTGTCTTATTTGGTTTCTGTTGCAGTTCGGGCGCTACCAGTCCAGGCCCAGCAGCCAGTCGACGAAGTACCTAGCCTCCGGCTTGAGCGGCGCCTGTTCGCGCTCGACGATGTAGTAGCCGTGCGGCGACACCGACTCGATATCCAGCAGCCGCACCATCTGGCCCAGCGAAAGCCAGTGCCGGGCCATGCGCTGGCGCACCAGGGCCACGCCCTGGTTGGAAGCGATGGCCTCCAGCATCAGGCCGATATCGTTGAACTGCGGGCCGGTCTGCGGCTCGGGCCAGTCCAGTCCGGCGGTTTCGAACCAGGGCTTCCACGGCTCCAGCGGGCTGCGCAGCAGCACCAGGTTGTGCAGGTGCTCGGGCCTGGTGATGGCGCGGCCATCGATGCGCTCGTAGTACTCGCGCCCGCACGCCGGGAACACAGGCTCGACCAGCAGCTTGGTGGTTTTCAGGTCGGGATAGCGTCCGGTGCCATAGCGGATTTCCACATCGGTGTCTTCCGCCTTCACGTCGAGGAACGGAATGGCCAGGTGCAACTCAGTGTCGATATGCGGATACAGCGCCGTGAACTCGGGCAGGCGCGGCACCAGGTGCTGGCGGCCGAAGGTGGGCGGGATCGCCACGCGCAGCCGGGTGCGCTGCTTGTTGTACTCCGGCCGGGCCAGTTCGTTGAGCGACTTGAGGGCGTCCTGCACATTGCGCAGGTAGCGCGTGCCCGACGCGGTCAGCCGCAGCGCGGCATTGGAGCGCACGAACAGATCCTCGGCCCACAATTCCTCGAGGTTCTTGATCCGGTGCGATACCGCGCTGGGTGTGACCGACAGCTCCTCGGCCGCGCGCGCGAAGCTGCCCAGCCGGGCGGCGGCCTCGAACGCGATCAGCAGGTGCAGCGGCGGAACGCGGTTGAACACGGAAGCCATGCCGCGCCGGTCCTCAGCGCACCGCGCGGAAGATCTTGCCCGGGTTGAGGATGTGGTTGGGATCGAGCGCGTTCTTGATGGCGCGCATCAGGTCCAGCGCGTCCTCGCCGTGCTCGCTGACCAGGAAATCCATCTTGTGCAGGCCCACGCCATGCTCGCCCGTGCAGGTACCGCCCATCGCCAGCGCGCGCTCCACGATGCGCCGGTTGATGGTCTCGGCTTCGGCCAGTTCCTCGGGCTTTTCGGGATCGGTCAGGATCGCCACGTGGAAATTGCCGTCGCCCACATGGCCCACGATGGGGCAGGGCAGGCTGGATGCGTTCAGGTCGCGCTCGGTCTCGGTCACGCAATCGGCCAGCCGGGAGATCGGCACGCAGACGTCGGTGGTCACCGCCCGGCAGCCCGGCTTGAGCTGCAGCATGGCGAAGTAGGCGGTATGACGCGCGTTCCACAGCCGGCTGCGGTCTTCGGGCCGCGTGGCCCACTCGAAGCCCTGGCCGCCGTGCTCGGCGGCAATCTGCTGCACGGTCTCGGCCTGTTCCTTGACGCCGGCCTCGGTGCCGTGGAATTCGAAGAACAGGTGCGGCATCTCCGGCATGGACAGGTTGTCGTGCCGGTTGATGGCGCGGATGGCCAGCGCGTCGACGAATTCCACGCGCGCCACGGGCACGCCCAATTGGATGGTGTCGATGGTCGCCTGCACCGCGCTGCCCATGCTGGGAAAGGCGCAGATGGCAGCCGAGATGGCTTCGGGCTGCGGATACAGCCGCACCGTCACTTCGGTAATGATGCCCAGGGTGCCTTCGCTGCCAATCATCAGGCGCGTCAGGTCGTAGCCGGCCGAAGATTTGCGCGCATGGGTGCCGGTCTTGATGATGCGGCCGTCGGCGGTCACCACGGTCAGCGCCAGCACGTTCTCGCGCATGGTGCCGTAGCGCACCGCATTGGTCCCCGAGGCGCGCGTGGCGCACATGCCGCCCAGCGAGGCATCGGCGCCCGGGTCGATCGGGAAGAACAGGCCGCTGTCCTTGATTTCCTGATTGAGCTGCTTGCGGGTCACGCCCGGTTGCACCGTCACGTTGAGGTCCTCGGCCTGTACCGACAGCACCCGGTTCATCTGCGACAGGTCCAGGCTGATGCCGCCCGCCACCGCCAGCAGGTGGCCTTCGAGCGAGGAGCCGGCGCCGTAGGCGATCAGCGGCACGCGGTGCGCGTTGCACAGGTGGGCCACCTCGGCCACTTCCTCGGTGGTACGGGCGAACACCACGCCGTCCGGCGCCGCCGGCGGGAAGGGCGACTCATCGCGCCCGTGGTGGTCGCACACGCCGGGCGAGGTGGAGAAGCGTTCGCCGAAGCGGGCCTGCAGGGCGTCGCGCACGGCGGCGGGCAGGGGTTGGCGCACCAGCGTGGCGTGGGAAAGGGGATGGTTCATGGCGTCTCCGGCGGGGCTGAAGTGGCTGGATGCCGTGCGGCGGCGGCTTTTTCGTAGCCGCGCGCAACGGTGCCTGCGCTTGCACCCGGTAGCGTTTCAAGCGAATCCCGTTATTCTACGCCGCCCCCCGGCCTGGGTCGTTGCCGGGGCGCCGCAACGGCCACTTGAGAGGTATCGCGGGTTCTCCCGTCGCCGACCAGAAGCGCGCCATAATGCAAGATTCGCCAACGCCGGAGACCCGCATGGGCAACCGCCTGACCAAGATCGCCACCCGCACCGGAGACGCCGGCACCACCGGGCTCGGCGACGGCAGCCGTACCAGCAAGGACAGCCTGCGCATCGCCGCCATCGGCGATGTCGACGAGCTCAATTCGAATCTCGGCGTGCTGCTCACCGAGGCGCTGCCCGAAGACGTCCGCTCGGCCTTGCTGCATATCCAGCACGACCTGTTCGATCTCGGCGGCGAGCYGTCCATCCCCGGCTATGAGCTGGTCAAGCCCGAGCAGGTGCTGCAGCTCGACGAATGGCTGGCCCACTACAACGCCGGCCTGCCGCGCCTGGCCGAGTTCATCCTGCCGGGCGGCAGCCGCGCCGCGGCGGTGGCGCACGTATGCCGCACGGTTTGCCGGCGTGCCGAGCGGGCGCTGGTGGCGCTGGGCGCGCAGGAGGCGCTGAACGAGGCGCCGCGCCAGTACCTGAACCGGCTCTCCGACCTGTTGTTCGTGCTGGCGCGCGTGCTCAACCGGGCGGGCGGGGGCAGCGATGTCTTGTGGCAGCGGGGCCGCTAGCCATCAAGGTAGCCTCGATTTTTGGTGATCCAAAGAGCACAAAAAGCCCGGCCGTCGCGCAACGTCCCGGAACGCCCCTCAACTTGGCCGGCCGAGCCGCCGCTGGCCGGAGGGAGAAGTCGAGAAATTTAGTCGGATTTGCGCGTCCGGCCCTTGAAATGGCCCCGGACGGCCACATTTCGCCCTCAGGACGAATTGCAGTCCCCGCGGATAGCGGGGCTCAAGAGGAGAGAATAAATGGGTAAGATCATCGGTATCGACCTCGGTACCACCAATAGCTGCGTCGCGATCATGGAAGGCAATACGCCCAAGGTGATCGAAAATGCCGAAGGCACACGTACCACCCCGTCGATCATCGCCTACATGGAAGACGGCGAGATCCTGGTCGGCGCGCCTGCCAAGCGCCAGGCGGTCACCAATCCGCGCAACACCCTGTACGCGGTGAAGCGCCTGATCGGCCGCAAGTTCGAAGAAAAGGAAGTGCAGAAGGACATCGGCCTGATGCCGTACTCCATCGTCAAGGCCGACAACGGCGACGCATGGGTATCGGTGCGCGACCAGAAGCTGGCGCCGCCGCAGGTGTCCGCCGAAGTGCTGCGCAAGATGAAGAAGACCGCCGAAGACTACCTCGGCGAGCCGGTGACCGAAGCCGTGATCACCGTGCCGGCTTACTTCAACGACTCGCAGCGCCAGGCCACCAAGGACGCTGGCCGCATCGCCGGTCTGGACGTCAAGCGCATCATCAACGAGCCGACCGCGGCCGCGCTGGCCTTTGGCCTGGACAAGAACGAAAAGGGCGACCGCAAGATCGCCGTGTATGACCTGGGTGGCGGCACGTTCGACATCTCGATCATCGAGATCGCCGACGTTGACGGCGAGAAGCAGTTCGAAGTGCTGTCGACCAATGGCGACACCTTCCTGGGCGGCGAAGACTTCGACCAGCGCATCATCGACTACATCATCGGTGAGTTCAAGAAGGACCAGGGCGTCGACCTGTCCAAGGACGTGCTCGCGCTGCAGCGCCTGAAGGAAGCCGCTGAAAAGGCCAAGATCGAACTGTCGAGCTCGCAGCAGACCGAAATCAACCTGCCGTACATCACGGCGGATGCCTCCGGTCCGAAGCACYTGAACMTSAAGMTGACCCGCGCCAAGCTGGAATCGCTGGTCGAGGAACTGATCACCCGCACCATCGAGCCGTGCCGCATCGCCATCAAGGATGCTGGCGTCAAGGTCAGCGAGATCGACGACGTGATCCTGGTCGGCGGCATGACCCGCATGCCGAAGGTGCAGGAACAGGTCAAGGAGTTCTTCGGCAAGGAAGCGCGCAAGGACGTGAACCCGGACGAAGCCGTGGCCGTTGGCGCCGCGATCCAGGGTTCGGTGCTGTCGGGCGACCGCAAGGACGTGCTGCTGCTGGACGTGACGCCGCTGTCGCTGGGTATCGAAACCCTGGGTGGCGTGATGACCAAGATGATCACCAAGAACACCACCATCCCGACCAAGCATGCGCAGGTGTTCTCGACCGCCGACGACAACCAGCCGGCCGTGACCATCAAGGTGTTCCAGGGCGAGCGCGAGATGGCGACCGGCAAGGAAAACCGCATCACCATCAAGGCGAACTCTGGCCTGTCGGAAGACGAGATCCAGCGCATGGTGAAGGACGCCGAGGCCAACGCCGAGGAAGACAAGAAGGCCCGCGAGCTGGCTGACGCCCSCAACCAGGCCGATGCGCTGATCCACTCGACCAAGAAGGCTGTCACCGAATACGGCGACAAGCTGGAAGCGGGCGAGAAGGAAAAGATCGAAGCCGCGATCAAGGAACTGGAAGACGCCGCACGCGGTGGCGACAAGGCCGAGATCGATGCCAAGGTCAGCGCGCTGTCCGACGCCAGCCAGAAGCTGGGCGAGCGCGTCTACGCCGACATGCAAGCCAAGGCCGGCGACGCCGGTGCGGCGGGCGCGGCCGGTGCCGGTGCTGCCGGCGCGGGCCAGCAGCAACATGCCCAGCCGCAGGACGACAACGTCGTGGACGCCGAATTCAAGGAAGTCAACGACAAGAAGTAATGGAAGAGCGGGGCGGGGGCGCGGCACACAAGCTGCGCCAGCCCCCATCCCGACGCCGGGCGACGGACATTGGACCAAGCGGGTTACCGCCGTCGAATGCCTCGCTCGGCTTTTTTGCTATTTTGCTCGGGCGGGTTTTGCACGCGCTTCCGGGCCAATCAGGTAAGCAGCCACCATGGCAAAACGTGACTTTTACGAAGTGCTCGGGGTGGGCAAGAACGCCAGCGACGACGACATCAAGAAGGCGTATCGCAAGCTGGCGATGAAGCACCACCCGGACCGCAATCCGGACAGCAAGGATTCCGAAGAGAAATTCAAGGAGGTCAAAGAGGCCTACGAGATGCTCTCCGATCCCGAGAAAAAGGCAGCCTACGACCAGTACGGCCATGCCGGCGTCGACCCCAACATGGCGGGCGGTTTCGGTGGTGGCGGCCAGGCCTATGGCGGTTTCGCCGAAGCTTTCGGCGATATCTTCGGCGATATCTTCGGCCAGCAGGGCCAGGCCGGCGGACGCCGGGGCGGCGGGCCGCAGGTGTACCGCGGCGCCGACCTGCGCTACAGCATGGAGATCACGCTGGAGCAGGCCGCCCACGGCCACGACGCGCAGATCCGCGTGCCGCACTGGGACGAGTGCGAGCATTGCCATGGCAATGGCGCCGAACCCGGCACCAACGTCGAAACCTGCCCGACCTGCCATGGCGCGGGCCAGGTACGCGTGTCGCAGGGTTTCTTCTCGATGCAGCAGACTTGCCCCAAGTGCCACGGTACCGGCAAGCACATTCCCAAGCCTTGCACCAAGTGCCACGGCCAGGGCAAGCTGAAGTCGCAGAAGACGCTGGAAGTGAAGATCCCGGCCGGCATCGACGAGGGCATGCGCATCCGCTCCACGGGCAACGGCGAGCCGGGCATCAACGGTGGGCCCC
Source organism: Cupriavidus sp. 05T313 (assembly GCF_056396665.1). Taxonomy (NCBI): domain Bacteria; kingdom Pseudomonadati; phylum Pseudomonadota; class Betaproteobacteria; order Burkholderiales; family Burkholderiaceae; genus Cupriavidus; species Cupriavidus sp. 05T313. The sequence continues at coordinate 18,838 of NZ_JBFTLX010000002.1, forward strand.
CGGGCGATTTGTATGTGGAAGTCCACATCAAGCAACACTCGGTGTTCGAGCGCGACGGCGACGACCTGCACTGCCAGATGCCGATCTCCTTCGCCACCGCGGCGCTGGGCGGCGACCTGGAAGTGCCCACGCTGGGCGGCAAGGCCAGCTTCCCGGTGCCCGAAGGCACCCAGCCCGGCAAGACGTTCCGTCTGCGCGGCAAGGGCATCAAGGGCGTGCGTTCGGGCTATCCGGGCGACCTCTACGTGCATGTGAACGTGGAGACGCCGGTCAAGCTGACCGAGGCGCAGAAGGACATCCTGCGCCAGTTCGACCGCTCGGTGCACGAAGGCGGCTCGCGCCACAGCCCGCAGGAGCAATCCTGGCTGGATAAGGTGAAGAGCTTCTTCAGCTGATCCGGCAACGGCATGCGGCCGGCCACGCGTTGATGTGTGGCCGGCTTTTTTGTTTTGGGGGCGATAATGCGGTGTCCTCCCCGCGCGCCGGTTCCGCCGGTGCCCGCGCTTTCTCCGTGCTTGTGCCCCCGATGCATTCGTTTTCTTCTCCGGCTTCGCCAACCCCCACCCTCGCGTCATCGCACGATCCGATCGCCATTGCCGCCGAGCCCTTCGTCCTGCTCGACGACGCCACCGCCGCCCCCGCCGAGGCCTCTTCGCGCCTGTACACCGGCTTCGCCCGTGAAGACGCGCTGCCCGATGCCTCCGCGCTCGGCGCGCTCGACGCCATGCTGGCAGAAGGCTGGCGCCAGGGCTGGCATGCCACGCTGTTCGCCCCCTACGAATTCGGCGGCCCGCTGGTCGGCGTGCCGGTCCATGTCGACCGCGCGCTGCCTTTCCATGACGGCGCGCTGCGCCTGCTGTGGTTCCGGCAGATGCGGCGGCTGGACACGCGGGAGGTCGCGCAGTGGCTGGCGCCGTCCTCGGGCGAACCGGCCGGCGTGATGGACGTCACAGCCGACACGCCGGAAGCGGCTTTCCACGCGGCCATTGCCCGGATCCACCAGTGGATCGAGGCTGGCGATACCTACCAGGTCAATTTCACGCAGCGGCTGCGCTTTGCCGCTTTCGGCAACCCGCTGGCGTTGTATGCCGCGCTGCGCGCCGCTCAGCCGGTGCCCTACGCCGCGCTGGCGCGGCTGCCGGGCGATGGTTGGGTGTTGTCGCTGTCGCCCGAGCTGTTTGTCCGGCATGACGGGCAAGGCCGGTTGCTGGCGTGCCCGATGAAAGGCACCGCCCCGCGTACCGGCGACAGCGCGCGCGATGCCGAGGCCGCCGCAGCGCTGGCGGCGGACCCGAAGAACCGCGCCGAGAACGTGATGATCGTCGACCTGCTGCGCAACGATCTCGGCCGCGTCGCCGTGCCCGGCACGGTGGCCGTGCCGGACCGCTTCGCGGTGCAGCCGTTCGGCCAGGTGCTGCAGATGACCTCCACCGTCACCGCCGCCGCGCGTCCCGGCACCAGCCTGGCCGACCTGTTGCGCGCGCTGTTTCCCTGCGGCTCCATCACCGGCGCGCCCAAGCGGCGCACCATGCAGATCATCGGTGAACTGGAGCAGGCGCCGCGCGGCCTCTATACGGGCTCCCTGGGCTGGATCGATGCGCCCGGCGGCAAACAGGCCGATGGGTGGCCCGGCGCCTTCGCCCTGTCCGTGGCGATCCGCACGCTGGTGCTGGGCGCGCCGGGCGCGGATGGCCTGCGCGCGGGCGAGATGGGCGTCGGCGGCGGCATCGTGCACGACAGCGACGCCGCGGGAGAATATGCCGAATGCGGCTGGAAGGCCCGCTTCCTGACCGCGCACGATCCGGGCTTCACCTTGTTCGAGACCATGCGCGTGGAGGATGGGAAGTGCCAGCGCCTGGCCCATCATCTGGCGCGGCTGGCCGCTTCCGCCGGTCACCTGGGCTTTCGCTTCGAGCGGGACCGCGCGCTGGCGGCCGTGCAGGGTGCCGTGACGGATCTCGGCGCCGGTACCTGGCGCTTGCGCCTGGCGCTGGACAAGGCCGGCGGTTTCGCCATCGCCCACGGCCCGCTGGCGCCGCTGGGCGCCGTCCCCGTGCTGGTCACGCTGGCGCCGCAGGCGTTGGCATGCGCTGATCCGCTGCGCCGCCACAAGACCAGCGCGCGCGCCGTCTACGATGGCGGCTGGCAGTCCGCAGAGCGCGCAGGCGCCTTCGATAGCCTGTTCTTCAACGCCCGCGACGAACTGCTTGAGGGTGGCCGCAGTTCAGTGTTCGTCAAAGTGGACGGGGCGTGGCTGACGCCGCCGTTGACCGCGGACATCCTGCCCGGCGTGATGCGCGCGGCGGTGCTGGCCGACGGCGCGCGCTACCTGGGCGGACCGGTGAGCGAGGCGGTGATCACGCGGGCCATGCTGCGCCGCGCCGAAGCGCTGGCGCTGGCCAACTCGCTGCGCGGGGTATTGCCGGCGGTATTGCCGGCGGAATTGCGCCCGGAGGACTGATCCGGCCGCTCAGCGATGGCGCGTATCCAGGCGTCCGTCGGTGAGCTTCCAGCGCACCACGCCCGGCAGGTTGATCAGGTCGCGGTCGTGGCAGATCATCACCACGGTGCGGCCCTCGGCGGCCAGTTCGCGCACCAGTGCGATCACCTGTTCGCGCGCGTGGCCGTCCAGGCTGGAGGTGGGTTCATCCAGCAGCAGCAAGTCGGGCTCCAGCACTTTGGCGCGTGCCAGCGCCACGCGCTGTATCTCGCCGCCGGACAGGCGTTCGGGCGCGGTGTTCTGCACATGCGTGATGCCGGCCCAGCCCAGCGCGGCTCCCACGCGCCGCCGGATCTCGTCGGCGGCCAGGCCGCGGGTTTTCAGGCCGTAGGCAATATTCTCCCGTACCGAGGTGCGAAACAGGTAGGGATGCTGGTGGAGATAGGCGATGCGCTGCCGCAGCGCCGCCGGCAGCGGATCGAGCGCCGCCTCGTGCGGCTGGCCGTCCGCACCGGTCCAGGACACCCTGGCACCGGGCGCGCGCTCCAGCCCCGCCACCATGCGCAGCAGCGTGGTCTTGCCGGCGCCGTTGACACCGGTCAGCACCACGGCGGCGGCGCGGGGAAAGGCCAGTTCACCGATGTCGAACAGACACCGTGCGCCGACCTGCCGCCGCAGGCCGCGCACGGTCAGCAGCGGGGGCAATTGCGCAGGCGGCAGCGCGTGTCCGTCGGGAGTCTGGCGTGCGGGCAGTGTGCTCATCGGCGAAATCCTCCCGCGCCTTGCAGCCACGCCAGCATCACATTCACCAGCAGTGCCAGCGCCACCAGTACGATGCCCAGCGCGATGCCCTGGGCAAATTCGCCCTTGCTGGTTTCCAGCGCGATGGCGGTGGTGATGGTTCGGGTAGCGCCTTCGATATTGCCGCCGATCATCAGCGCGGAGCCGACTTCGGCAATGACCCGCCCAAATCCGGCCACCAGCGCTGCCATCAGGCCAAAGCGCAGCTCGCGCAGCACCGTAAAGAAGGTCCGCCAGCGGCCAGCGCCCAGCACCCACGCCGTTTCACGCAGGCGAACGTCCGCCCCCTGCAGGGTGGACAGGGCAAAGGCCAGGACCACCGGGAAGCCGATCACCGCCTGCCCGAAGACCATGCCGCTACGGGTGAACAACAATGAAAAATCGCCCAGCGGTCCCTGGCGGGTGAACAGCAGATACAGGATCAGCCCGACCAGCACGGTCGGGAAGGAAAGGAAGGCCTGCGCCACCACCACGACTACCCGGCGGCCGGGAAAATCGTGGGTGGCGATCAGGTAGGCCGCGCCGATGGCGGGCACGGTGGCGAGCGCCAGCCCCAGCACGGCCACCACCAGCGAGGTCCAGACGATGAACCACAAGGCGCCGTCGCCGCTGGCCAGCAGATGGAAGGCCGTAGCTGTGGCGGCACCGATCTCCATGTCCGGAGCCGGCCGGTCAGGCCGAGAAGGTGTGCTCGACGGCGGGGAAGCTGCCGTCCTTCACGGCCGCCACATAGGCGCGTACCGCAGCCTCGATCGAGCTGGCGCCATCCATGAAGTTGCGTACGAACTTGGCTTTGCGGCCTGGGTAGACGTTGATCATGTCCTGCAGTACCAGCACCTGGCCCGAGCAATCCGCGCCGGCGCCGATGCCGATGGTCGGGATGGTCAGCAAGCCGGTGACTACGCCAGCCACCGCTGCCGGCACCGCTTCCATCACGATCAGCTGGGCGCCCGCTGCCTGTAGCGCGAGCGCATCGCGCTTGAGTTGCGCGGCGCTCTCGTCGGTCTTGCCTTGTACCTTGAAGCCGCCCAGCGCGTGCACCGATTGTGGCGTCAGGCCGATGTGGGCGCACACCGGGATGCTGCGCTCGACCAGGAATTTGACAGTGGGCGCGAGCCAGTCGCCGCCCTCCAGCTTGACCATGTGCGCGCCGGCCCGCATCAGCGCCACGGCGCTGGCGTAGGTGGCTTCCGGGGTGGGGTAGGTGCCGAACGGCAGGTCCGCCACCAGCAGGGCGCTCTGGTTGCCGCGCGCCACGCATTCGGTGTGATAGACCACGTGCTCCAGCGTCACGGGCAGCGTGGTCTGCTGGCCTTGCATGACATTGCCGAGGGAGTCGCCGACCAGCAGCACCTCGACCCCGCAGTAGTCGAGCAGCGCGGCGAAGCTGGAGTCGTACGCGGTCAGCATGGCGATTTTTTCGCCGGCGGCGCGCATGGCCTGCAGCCTGGGGATGGTGACGGTCTTGCGGGAGGGGTCGAGGAGGTAACTCATGACGTTGGGCCGGTAGAGAGACGGGAGTCGGGCCGGCCGCAATGCCGCAGTGCATCCAAGCTCAGTGCATCAGCGCATCTGCATCCTTGCGGCAAGGCTTTTGCCCCCTTCAGTTTGCTTCGCAGCGAGGTACGCGGCCCGATCTGGACGGGCGCTGGCTTCGCGGCAGCGACTGTTGTCGTTATGGTTAAGGCTGGCAGGCGGGAACCTGTCAGGGCGCAGCGAGATTGAGAAAGGCCTTGCGGCCGCGCATGTTTTCGATGCGCGACAGTAGTGTACGGAAATCGGCGTCGTTGTCTACCGGGCTGAAGTGGGCCGTGTCGACGATCATTACCGGCGCCTCGTCGTAGCGATGGAACAGCTCGCCGTAGGCGTCGGACAGGCGCTCCAGATAGGCTTCGTCGATGCTGGACTCGCCGGGCGCGTTGCGGCGCGCGATCCGCTCGCGCAGCAGGGCAGGCGAGGCCTGCAGCACGATGACCAGGTCCACGCGCTGGCCCTGGGCTGGCAGGCGCGCGGCAAGGGCGTCGTACAGCGCCAGTTCGTCCTCGGGCAAGGTCAGCCCGGCGTAGAGACGGCTCCTGGTGTACAGGAAATCCGCCACCATGCGCTGTCCCGCCAGCAATGCCGCCTGCCAGGTTTGGAGCTGCTGCGCGCGCTGGTTCATCAGCGAAAGCTGCAGCGGCAGCGCGTAACGCGCTGGCTCGCGGTAATAGCGTTCGAGGAAGGGGTTTTCGCGTGCCGCGTCGAGCAGCTCGCCGGTACGCAGGGTTTGCGCCAGGCGTTGCGCGAGCGCGGTCTTGCCGGCCCCGATGGGGCCTTCCACCACAATGCGGCGCAGGTGTTCGAGCATGGGCGGGTCCGGTCGGCTGATGCCAGGCTAAGAGGGCGGATGAAGCGGGGCCGGCTGGCCTGGGCCGGTCATGGCATCAGGAAGCGTCGCGCGCATCCCGCTGCCGCGTGCATTGGCAGAACGAGACTTTCTCGACACGCTGCCCGCTGACCGCAGCCAGGTAATCCGCCGCGGGGCCAAGTCCCGGGATGACCAGGCCGGCATCCAGTTCGAGCAGGGGCACCAGCGTGAAGGCGCGCTCGGCCACGCGCGGATGCGGCACCACGAGCTTTTCATCCTGGTGGATCTCGTCGCCGAACACCAGCAGGTCCAGGTCGAGGGTGCGCGGCGCGTTGCGGAATGGCCGTTCGCGCCCGAACTGGTCCTCGATGTGGTGGCAGATACGCAGCAGCTGCGCAGCGGTGAACGAGGTTTCCACCTTGACCACCGCGTTGTAATAGTCGCCGCCCGTCGCATCGACCGGAGCCGTGCGATAGAGCGATGATCTCGCCATCACCGTGATGCCGACCTGCTGGGCCAGGCATACGATGGCATCTTTCAGGGCTTGCCGGGCGTCGCCCAGGTTGGCTCCGATGCCGATAAAGGCAAGTGTCATTACGATTCCTCCGGCTGGACGCGTACCTTGCCGGCTTTCCGGTCTGCAGTGGAGCCGGAATCCGGGCTCGCGTCCAAATCACTCCGCGAAGAAACTGTATCCGATTTCCGCGGACTGCGCCTGCGGCGCTTCTTGCGCGCCGGAGCGCCGCCTTCGCCATCGTCGGCCGGCTCGCCGCCCTCGGCGCCGCCGCTGCCGCCGCCGCCTTGCCTGCCGCCACCGCGCACCGGGCGCACGGCATCGATCAGGTCCTCGCGGCCATGGCTATCGGCGTCCTGGAAATCCTGCCACCACTGCGCCAGCTCGGCCGGCTGCTCGCCGGACTGGCAGCGCAGGTAGAGGAAGTCGAACCCGGCGCGGAAGCGCGGCGATTCGATCAGGCGGAACGGCATGCGGCCCACGCGCTTCTCGAAGCGCGGCTGCATGCCCCAGATGTCCCGCATGTCGGTGACAAAGCGGCGCTGGATGGCGAGCTGGCCGGTCTGGCGCTCCAGCACATCGTCCATCGCGATATTGAGCGCGGCGATGGCGTGCTCGCCTTCCTCGCGCAGCGTGGTCCAGCGCTGCAGCACGTGGTGCCACAGCAGCGCGGCGAACAGGAAGCCCGGCGACACCGGCTTGCCGACCTGCACGCGCTGGTCGGTGTTGTCCAGCGCCAGCTGCACGAAGCGCTGGCCCATCGGCTGCTCCAGCGCGACGTCCAGCAGCGGCAGCAGGCCGCGGTGCAGGCCGGCCTTGCGCAACTCCTGCAGCGAGGCCCATGCGTGGCCGGACATCAGCAGCTTGAGCATCTCGTCGAACAGGCGCGCGCTGGGCACGTTATGGATCAGCGAGGCGAGGTCGGCGATCGGCTGGCGGGTTTCCTCGTCGATGGTGAAACCGGTCTTGGCGGCGAAACGCACTACGCGCAGCATGCGGATGGGATCTTCGCGGTAGCGCGTGACCGGGTCGCCGATCATGCGCAGCGTGCGCGCGCGGATGTCTTCCATGCCGTGGTGGTAGTCATACACCGTCTGCTCGGCCGGATCGTAGTACATCGCATTGATGGTGAAGTCGCGGCGTTCCGCGTCTTCCGCCTGCGAGCCCCATACGTTGTCGCGCAGCACGCGTCCGGAGGCGTCGATCGCGTGGGTCTTGCTGTCGAGCTCCGCGCGCTTGAGACGGCGCCCTTCGGGCAGGGTCTCGCTGGCAACCGCGTCGACCAGCGCGCGGAAGGTGGAGACCTCGATGATCTCCTGATCGCGCCCGCCGTAGAAGGTCACGTGCACGATCTGGAAGCGCCGGCCAATGATGCGCGAGCGGCGGAACAGCGCCTGCACCTGGTCGGGCGTGGCGTTGGTGGCGACGTCGAAGTCCTTGGGCTTGATGCCCAGCAACAGGTCGCGCACCGCGCCGCCGACGATAAAGGCCTGGTAGCCCGCCTGCTGCAGCGTGGAGGTGACTTTGATGGCGTTGCGCGAGATCAGCGACTGGTCGATCTGGTGCTCGGCATGCGCAACGATATTCGGCGTATGGGCGCGTCCGCCGCGGCGTTTGGTGGGGCGCTGCTGGGTGCCCGGCTTGCCGAGCAGCCGGTTGATTAGCTTCTTGATCACGTCAGAACAGATCCATGATGCGCCAGCCGGCCGCGGCGGCGTGGTGACGCAGGCGATCGTCCGGGTTGGCGGCGATCGGTTCGCTGACCTTTTCCAGTAGCGGCAGGTCGTTGGCCGAATCGCTGTAGAAGGTGGTGTTTTCGAAGGCATCCCATTGGGTGCCCATGCTCTTGAGCCAGGTTTCGACGCGGGCGATCTTGCCCTCGCGGAAGCATGGAATGCCTGCGACTTCGCCGGTGAAGGCGCCGTCGGGCTTGCCGTTGGCGGTGGCCGGCTCGGTGGCGACCAGGTGCTTGATGCCAAAGGCCGCCGCGATCGGGGCGGTGACGAAGCTGTTGGTGGCGGTGACTACCGCGCACAGGTCGCCGGCGTCGAGATGCTTGTAGACCAGCGCCCGCGCCTGCGGCGTCATCACCGGATCGATCACTTCCCGCATGAACTGACCCCGCCACGCTTCGAGCCGGTCGCGCGGGTTGGCCGCCAGCGGCGCCAGCGCGAAACGCAGGAAAGCCTGGATATCCAGGGTGCCAGCCTTGTAGTGGCCGTAGAACTCATCGTTCCTGCGGCGGTAGGATTCCTCGTCGACAGCGCCCAGGCGCACGAGGAAGCGGCCCCATTCGTGGTCGCTGTCGGTCGGGAGCAAGGTGTGGTCGAGGTCGAACAATGCCAGATTCATGGGCGGCGATTTTACATTAACGTGACTGTGGCCGTTTCTTTAACGTGACCGGCTGGCAACGAATACAAGCACGGGACATGCCAAGTGCCGTGCGCGCCGTGCCGGCAGCCCGCGCTCACTCCCGCAACTCGGCAAACATTTCCCGCAGCAAGGGCAGGGTGACGGCGCGCTTGCGCTCCAGCGAATAGGTGTCCAGCGCGTCCAGCAGCGCCATCAGGCTGGGCATGTCGCGGTATTTGCGCGTGACCAGCCAGTGCGGGATTTCCGGCGAAAGCTGCAGGCCGCGTTCGCGCGCAGCCTGCACCAGCGCCGTCATCTTGTCTTCGTCCGACAGCGGCGCGAGCTGGTAGACCAGGCCCCAGCCCAGCCGGGTGCGCAGGTCCTCGCGCACCGGCATGGCCAGCGGTGCCTGGCTGCCGGCCACCACGATGGCGGTGCGCACGTGGGCCCGGACCTCGTTGTAGAGCGAGAATACGGCGATCTGGCGCGCTTCGTCGAGCAGCTCCACATCGTCCACGGTGTAGAGCTGGCAGCTCGGGTCGAAGATGAAATCCGACAAGGCATGATGCGGGCTCAGGTAGCGGCAGCTGATGCCGGCCTGGTAGCCGCTGTCGCAGACCGCGTGCAGCAAATGGGTGCGGCCCGAGCCCACCTCGCCCCACAGGTAGATCAGGCGGTCGGCGGCGCGCTCCTGGGCCACCGCGGCGGCGAGATCGTGCAGGCGTTGCACGGGCTCGCGGTTGGCGGCCACGAAAAAATTCTCGAAGGTCGACGGCGGCGGACTGCCAAGTTCAAGCGAAAGCTGCTTGGGGCGGGGAAACATGGCTTATCGGTTACTTGGGGTAAAGGTCAGCTATCGGGTAAACGCGTCGCGGCAGTCCGGCGCTGACCATCTGGATGGCGCTGGCGGGACGGCGGGAGGCTGCCAAAATTGTCTTCATCGGTAAGGGCTGGGGGCAACACTTCATGACGCGGGACACCGGAAACTGGAAGCCGGAAGCCTGTATCCGTTAAAATTGCGATTCTACTGGACTCGCGGCCGCAAATCGCCGTCGTGAGCGCCGCATTACTCACTTCATACTCCAGGAAAAGCAGGTTCCCATGAGCGCATCCCCCACTTCCGGCCAGGCAGGCCTTTCCTACCGCGATGCCGGCGTCGATATCGACGCGGGCGACGCGCTCGTCGACCGCATCAAGCCGTTCGCCAAGCGCACCATGCGCGAGGGCGTGATGGCCGGCATCGGGGGCTTCGGCGCGCTCTTCGAACTGTCCAAGAAGTACAAGGAGCCGGTGCTGGTGTCCGGCACCGACGGCGTCGGCACCAAGCTCAAGCTGGCCTTCCAGCTTAACCGCCACGACACCGTGGGCCAGGATCTGGTGGCCATGAGCGTCAACGACATCCTGGTGCAGGGTGCCGAACCGCTGTTCTTCCTCGACTACTTCGCCTGCGGCAAGCTGGACGTGGATACCGCCGCTACCGTGATCCAGGGCATCGCCCAGGGCTGCGAGCTGTCCGGCTGCGCGTTGATCGGCGGCGAGACCGCCGAGATGCCGAGCATGTACCCCGACGGCGAATACGACCTGGCCGGCTTTGCAGTCGGCGCGGTGGAAAAGAGCCGCATCATCGACGGCAGCACCATCGTGCCGGGCGACGTGGTGCTGGGCCTGGCTTCGTCGGGCGCGCACTCCAACGGCTACTCGCTGGTGCGCAAGATCATCGAAGTGGCCAAGCCGGACCTGAACGCCGACTTCCACGGCCAGCGCCTGCAGGACGCCATCATGGCCCCCACCCGCATCTACGTGAAGCCGCTGCTGTCGCTGATCGAGACGCTGCCGGTCAAGGGCATGGCTCACATCACCGGCGGCGGCCTGACCGAAAACGTGCCGCGCGTGCTGGCGCAGGGCGTGACCGCCGTGCTGCAGCGCGACGCCTGGACCTTGCCGCCGCTGTTCCAGTGGCTGCAGGCGCAAGGCAACGTGGCCGACGACGAAATGCACCGCGTGTTCAATTGCGGCATCGGCATGGTGGTGATCGTTGCCAAGGAAGACGCCGACCGCGCCATCCGTCATCTGCAGGCGGCTGGTGAAACCGTGTGGCAGATCGGCGAGATCCGCGAGCGCGAAGAAGGCCAGGCGCAGACCATCGTCGTCTGAGCGGTCTGCTTCCAACGCAAAACGGCACATGCTTGGGCATGTGCCGTTTTCGTTTGCGCGGGGCGCAGTGGCGGCCCTACCCGGCCGCGCCCAGCTTCGTCAGCGCCTCCCCTGTAACCCGGCAAATCCGCCAGTCCGGCATCACGTCCGCGCCCATCGCGCGGTAAAACTCGATCGACGGCGTGTTCCAGTCCAGCACGCTCCATTCGAAGCGGCCGCAGCCGCGTTCCACCGCCAGCGCCGCAAGATGCTTGAGCAACATCTTGCCCAGCCCGTGGCCACGCCAGGCCGGGTCGACATAAAGGTCTTCCAGATACAGCCCGGGCTTGGCCAGGAAGGTCGAGAAGTTGTGGAAGAACAAGGCAAAGCCCACCGCCTTCGCGCCTTGCGCGCCCGGCACCTCCACCAGCACGGCCTCGGCATGCGGGCGCGCGCCGAACAGGGCTTCGCGCAGTTTTTCCGGCGTGGCTTCGATCAGGTGGGTGAGTTTCTCGTATTCGGCCAGTCCCGTGATCAGCGCGAGCAAGCTTTCGCAGTCGTCAGGCGTGGCGGGGCGTAGTACGAAATCGGAGGTGGGCATGGCGGGTTTGACGCATCGGCAGGTAATAAAACGCGATTATCGCCTATTCGTCACATCTGGCCTATGCCTGCCCAATCCTTGCCAGTCGTGCCACTTGCGTGACGTAATCCGTCGCCAGGCAGTCCACCACTTCGCGCTCGGGCGTGCTGCGCAGCCAGGTGAGCTGGCGCTTGCAGAGCTGGCGGGTAGCCGCCAGGCCGCGTTCGCGCATGGTGGCGAAGTCGGTCTCGCCATCCAGGTACTCCCACACCTGGCGGTAGCCTACGCAGCGGATGGATGGCAGCGTCGGCTGCAGGTCGCCGCGCGCGCGCAGCCGTTCCACTTCGTCGATAAAGCCGCCGGCCAGCATGGCATCGTAGCGGGTGGCGATGCGCGCGTGCAGTACCGCGCGGTCGGAAGGCTCCAGCGCGATCACGCGATAGCGGCGGTCGGCGGCGCCGGCAAAGGTGCGTTCGCCGGCTTGCCGTGCCAGCAGCGCCGACATTGGTTGTCCGGACAGCCGGTGGATCTCCAGCGCGCGCTGGATGCGCTGGGCATCGTTGGGCGCCAGCCGTGCCGCGGTCACCGGGTCGACTTCGGCCAGCATGGCGTGCAGCAGCGGCCAGCCGCGCTCGGCGGCCAGCGCGTCGAGTTCCGCGCGCAGCGCCGGGTCGGCTTGCGGCAGGTCGTTCAGGCCCTGGGTCAGGGCCTTGTAGTACAGCATGGTCCCCCCGACAATCAGCGGCTCGCTGCCGCGCGCGCGGATCTCGCCGATCAGCCGCTCGGCATCGGTGACGAACTGGGCGGCGGAGTAGCTGTCGGCCGGGTCGATGATGTCGATCAGGTGGTGCGGCACCGCGGCGAGCTCGGCCGGCGAGGGCTTGGCGGTGCCGATGTCCATCTCGCGGTAGACCAGCGCCGAGTCCAGGCTGATGATCTCGATCGGGGCTTGCGCCGCCAGCGCCAGCGCGGCGGCGGTCTTGCCGGAGGCGGTAGGGCCGAGCAGGCAGACCACGGGCGGGTGGTCTGCGCCGAGGCTTGCGGGAGCTGGTGCGGCGTTCAAGGCGGAGGGAACCGGGGTGGCGGAACTGGCGGCGGGCTGTGGCACGGCAGTCTATTGGCCGCGCAGGAACAGGCGGTCGAGTTCGGCCACCGACAACTGCACCCAGGTGGGCCGTCCATGGTTGCACTGGTCGGCGCGCTCGGTCTGTTCCATCTGGCGCAGCAGCGCGTTCATCTCTTCCAGCGTGAGCTTGCGGTTGGCGCGCACCGCGCTGTGGCAGGCCAGGGTCGCGAGCAGTTCGTTCTGGCGTTCGACCAGTACGCGCGAGCCGCCGAAGGCGTGCAGGTCGCGCAGCACGTCGCGCGCCAGGGCTTCAGTGTCGGCCTGCTTGAGCAGGGACGGGATGGCGCGAATCGCCAGCGTGGTGGGCGAGACCTGAGCGATGTCGAAGCCGAGCAGGGTGAGGGTTTCCTGGTGCTCCTCGGCAGTGCCGATCTCCACCGCGCTGGCCGTCAGCGTGACCGGGATCAGCAGCGACTGCACCGCCAGCTCACGCGTTTCCAGAGCGGTCTTGATCTGCTCGTACAGGATGCGCTCGTGGGCGGCGTGCATATCCACCAGCACCAGGCCGCGCGCGTTCTGCGCCAGTACATAAATGCCGTGCAGCTGCGCGATGGCATAGCCCAGCGGGCTGGCATCGTCCTCGGTGAATTCCTGCCGTGGAAGCTGCTCGAGCAGGCCAGGYGGGTCGTTCTCGCGGGCGGCCTGCGCATCGGCCATCCAGGCCGGGGGCGTGCTGGYAGGGCCGGCGGAGGCGCGCGAAAATCCGTTGCCCGGCTGGATCGCATCGCGGACCATGCCGAGGTAGGCCTGGCGGGGCTGGGCAACGCCGAGTTCGGTCTGGCGCGCGGTGGCCGTGTAGTCCACCCACGGGCGCGGGCTGGCGCCACCGCCACCCATGCCGCCGCTCCTGCCTGATCCACCGAAGCCGCCGGAAGCTCCGGAACCACCGCCAATGCCGCGTGCGCCCGGGAAACCGCCGGGGCCGCCAAGGCGTTCCCCCGCGGGAGTATCGTCCACATCGGACGCGGTATGCAGGCTGTCGCCCTGTTCGCCCGCCTGGCGCGCCAGGCAGCGCTGCACGGCGTGGTAGACGAACTGGTGCACCGCGCGCGATTCACGGAAACGCACTTCGATCTTGGACGGGTGCACGTTGACATCCACCATCTCGGGCGGCAGGTCCATGCACAGCACGTAGGACGGGAAGCGATCGCCGTGCAGCACGTCCTGGTAGGCGCTGCGCACGGCGTGGGTGAGCAGCTTGTCGCGGACGTAGCGGCCGTTGACGAAGAAGAACTGCTGGTCGGGACGCCCGCGCGAGGCGGTGGGCAGCCCGGCAAATCCGTACAGGTGCAGGTTGCCGGCTTCCTCATCCAGGGGCAGGCGGGCGTTGGCGAAGTCGGCGCCGAGCACCTGGCCCGTGCGCGTGGCGACATCGCCGGCATTCCAGTGCTCCATCGGCTTGCCATTGTGATGGACCGAGATGGCCACGTCCGGCCGTGCCAGCGCCGCGCGCCGCACCATCTCCAGGCAATGGCCGAACTCGGTTTGTTCCGATTTAAGGAACTTTCGGCGCGCTGGCGTGTTGAAGTAAAGGTGCTGCACGTCGACGGTGGTGCCCACGCCGCCGGACGCGGGCTGCACTTCGCCGGTGTCGGCGATCACCTGTGTCGCATGCGAATCGCTGGCGGTGCGGCTGGTCAGGGTCAATTCGGAAACCGAAGCGATCGAGGCCAGCGCCTCGCCGCGAAAGCCCAGCGTGAGCACCGATTCCAGTTCGTCCAGCGAGGCGATCTTGCTGGTGGCGTGGCGCATCAGCGCGACCGGCAGTTCGGCGGCAGGGATGCCACAGCCGTTGTCCGCGATCACGATGCGCCGCACACCGCCTTCTTCCAGCCGGATATTGAGCTGGGTGGCGCCGGCGTCCAGCGCGTTCTCGAGCAGTTCCTTGACCACCGAGGCGGGGCGTTCCACCACCTCGCCGGCCGCGATCTGGCTGATCAACTGGTCGGGCAGGGGGCGGATAGGACGGGGTGGCTGGGCGGGGCGCGGGTCTTGGGCAGGCATGGGCGGAATTATACGTGGGCGCGCTGCAGGCCCGCGCGCGCGGGACAAGCACATTGGCGTCGGATCAGGTGACTTTGGAGTCGGTCCGGTCTTGTATGATGTCGGCTGAATTCAGAATGGGGATCGAATTGGATATCGTATTGCAGTTTCTAGACATGTTGCTGCATGTCGACAAATACCTCGGCACCGTCATCGAGAACTACGGTGCGTGGGTCTATGCCATCCTCTTTGCCATTGTCTTTGCGGAGACAGGCCTGGTGGTGTTGCCTTTCCTGCCGGGCGATTCACTGCTCTTCATCGCCGGCGCCTTTTGCGCCACGCATGCCATGAATGAGTGGGTGCTGGTCGGCCTGCTGCTGGTGGCGGCGATTGGCGGCAATACGGTCAACTACCTGGTGGGAAGCTGGGTCGGCCCGAAGGTGTTCGACGGCCATTGGCGCTTCCTGGACCAGCAGGCACTGCGCAAAACCCACGATTTCTACGAGCGCCACGGTGGCAAGACGCTGGTCATGGCCCGTTTCCTGCCGATCGTGCGTACTTTTGCGCCGTTCGTCGCCGGCGTGTCGCAGATGACGTTCGCCAAGTTCCAGATGTTCAACGTGATTGGTGCGATGGCCTGGGTCCTGGGCCTGGTGTTTGCCGGTTATTTCTTCGGCAACCTGCCGTTCATCAAGCAATACCTGAACCTGATTGTGCTGGCTGGCATCGGCGCGGCGGTCGTGCCGCTGGTGCTGGGCGGGTTGTGGAAGCTCGTGCGCGGCGGCAAGCGCCGTCCTTCCTGAGCGACGGGGCAGGCCGGGGCCTGCCCCTGCCCGGGCTTCAGTTCACGCTGCGGCTCATCATGCGCAACGCTGGCATGCGGTCGCGGATCTGGGTGGTATCGGCCGCATCCGGGCGCGCCATCACGTAGGCTTCCAGGTCGGCCAGCGCCGGCCGGAAGCACTCCAGGTTGGCATAGGCCAGGCCGCGGTCCCGCACTTCCTCGATCGAGCCTGGCAACAAGATCACCAGGCGGTTCTGTACCGCCAGCAAGCGCTGCCAGCGCGATTCCTGCAGATAGATCGACTTGAGATTGCGCAGCACGCGCGCCACGATCTCACGGTGGCTCGCCACCTGCAGGAACAGGCCCAGCGGCACCTCGTTGGGATCGGCGATGCCCTCGCGCTCCAGGTGCGGGTCGAGCATCTCCTGCAACTGCTCCTTCGACAGCGTCTCGCCGGTGAGCGGGTCCACCACCACCTCGCCGGCGGGAATCGACATCCGCACCAGGAAATGGTTGGGGAAGGACACGCCCTTGAGCGGCAGGCCGATATGCTGGCCCAACTCCATATAGAGCACCGCCAGCGAGATCGGGATGCCGCGCCGCTGCTTGAGCACGACGTTCAGGTAGGAGTTGTCGGGATCGTAATAGTCGTTCGCGTTGGCGCCGAAGCCCAGGTCGCGGTAGAAGAAATGGTTGAGCAGGCGCATGCGCTGGATGGCCGGCGTGCCTTCGGCGATCCGTCGCTTCAGGCGAACCGCGAGCATGTCGAGCATGGCCAGTTCGGCTTGCAGGTCCAGGTCCGGGTAGGCGTCCTGGGCGATCGAGAGCACCGTCTCGGTAAGCGGGATACCGTCCTCGTCCGCCACGAGACTGGCAAAGTATTCCAGGACTTTCGTGGTTGTCATTGCGGCTTTCCTGAATGCGGCCTGGCGGCTGTTCGAGATCGAAACTGGCGGCATGGCTGGCGTTCCCGGACGGTGCATTGGCATCGTCCGCGTCCGCCTGCCTGCTGGGCAGAACCGCTTCGTCTCATTCTGACACAACCTCAGTTGCCTTGACCCTGCACCGCGCGCTGCCGCAGCCCTTGCGCCGCGCTGGCGCGACTGGCTGGATTGGCAGGCGGGGGCCTCTTAGCCGGCTCTCCGCTTGAAAGCGGAGTATCTCAGCCCCATGAGCCACAGTGTACCGAAGTAGACGACCGCCGCAAGTACCAGGCACGAGGCCAGCAGCGCGATGCGCAGCAACGGCGTGGCGCCCAGGCCGACCCAGTCGAAGTTGCGGGCGAACCAGAGCAGCATGCCGGCCAGCAGCGTCACGGCGGTCAGCAACTGGGCAAGGAACAGCCACCAGCCCTTGGCCGGCTTGTAGAAGCCGCGCTTGCGTAGTCCCAGGAACAGCAGCAGGGCGTTGACAGTGGCGCCGAAGCTGATCGATAGCGCCAGGCCGGCGTGGCCGAAGCGCGGCACGAAGACGTAGTTGGACAACTGCGTGATCACAAGCACCAGCAAGGCGATCTTGACCGGGGTGCGGATGTCCTGGCGGGCATAGAAGCCCGGCGCCAGGATCTTGATCAGGATCAGGCCGAGCAGGCCGGTGCCGTAGGAAACCAGCGCCTGCCGGGTCATCTCCACCGCATGGGCGTCGAACTTGCCATAGTTGAACAGCACCGCGGTCAGCGGCGCGCCAAAGACGAACAGTCCGACCGCGCACGGCACGGCCAGCAGGAACGTCAGGCGCAGGCCCCAGTCGAGCAGGCCGGAATATTCGGCCCGGTTGTCCTCGGCGCTGGCTTTCGACAGGCTCGGCAGCAGGATGGTGCCCAGCGCCACGCCCAGCAGCGCCGTCGGGAATTCCATCAGGCGGTCGGCGTAGGTCAGGTAGGACACGCTGCCGGCGGCCAGGCGGGAGGCAATGTTGGTATTGATGATCAGGCTGATCTGAGCCACCGAGACCGCCAGAAGCGCCGGTGCCATCTGCCGCATGACGCGGCGCACGCCTGGTTCGGCCCAGGCCGCGCGCAGGTTGAAGCGCAGGCGCGGCATCACGCCCAGCCGCCGGAGCGCCGGAATCTGCACCGCCAGTTGCAGGATGCCGCCCACCAGCACCCCCCAGGCCTGCGCGTAGATCGGCTGCGCCATATGCGGGCCGACGAACAGCGCGGCTACGATCAGGCAGAGATTGAGCAGCACCGGCGTGAAGGCGGGCATGGCGAAGCGGCGCCAGGTATTGAGGATGCCGGAGGCCAGCGCCACCAGCGAGATCAGGCCGATGTAGGGAAACATCACGCGGGTCATGAAGACCGCGGCGTCGTAGGTTTCGCCGCCATGCTGGCGGAAGCCCGTGGCGACCACCATCATCACGAGCGGGGCGCCGATCACGCCGAGTAGCGAGACGCCCATCAGGACCCAGGTCATGACCGTGGCAACCGAATCGATCAGCGCACGGGTCTCGGCCTCGCCGCGCTTGCTATGGTATTCACCCAGGATCGGCACGAAGGCTTGCGAGAATGCGCCCTCGCCGAAGATGCGGCGCAGCAGGTTGGGAATGCGGAACGCCACGTTGAAGGCGTCGGTCATGTCCGAAGCGCCAAAGGCACGGGCGATCAGGATCTCGCGGATAAGGCCGGTGATGCGCGACAGCATCGTCAGGCTGCTGATGGTGGCGAGCGCTTTGAGCAGGTTCAAGATCGGTCGGCGGCAAAGGGGAGGCGGCGGCAGCTTGGATCGGACCGCCGGTGCGAACCGGGTTCAGACGTCGGGCACGTCCCAAAGTTGCATCGAGGCCACGCAGGGCGGGGCCGGTGTGGCGCGTATTATACGGTTCGGCCTCGCTGGTGCCCGTATATTGGCCTTTGCGTCACCCCGTCTCACATGGGTCGTGGCTCGGCTTGCCAGCCGCTTTTTCTTGTGTGTATAATTGCCGATTCACAAGGCTAGTTGCGTTCCGGATTCGTGTGCCAGTGCATCCCGGGTCGCTTGATGTGCACTTAATTGTGTCCGCGGTTTGCTCCGTCCTTCCGTTGGGCACGCATCTGAATTCAGGAAATCTACTTAAATGGCAAATTCCGCACAAGCTCGCAAGCGCGCGCGCCAGGCCGTCGCCCAGAACGCCCACAACTCCAGCCTGCGTTCGCGTCTGCGTACCGCTGTCAAGGCTGTCCGCAAGGCTATCGAAGCCGGCGACAAGGCTGCTGCTGCCGAGATCTTCAAGAACTCGCAATCGATCATCGACGCTATCGCCGACAAGAAGATCGTGCACAAGAACAAGGCTGCACGTCACAAGTCGCGCCTGTCGKCYGCCATCAAGTCGATGGCTGCCTGATAGCAGTTGCCGGCGCCGGGCCAAGTGCCAGGCGCCTTCCGGCGGCATGCCGGGCATTTTGCCTTACCGCGTCGCTTCGGTGGCTGTCGGGGGCTTGGCCCGGTAGTCCGTTGGTGGGGTGCGTCGTCTAGCGATGACTTACCCGAAAAAAAGCTCGTCATCTGACGAGCTTTTTTTGTCTTCTGCTTTGGCCCGCGCGTTACCGGTGCTGCCGGTGCGGGAGGGCCGCGGTGCAGCCGCGGCATGCGGCGGTGCGGGCTTACTCCAGTGAGCAGGCTTCGACCAGTTGCAGGTTGTTGTCGCGGGCGAAGTTGAGGACGAAGTCGAGCGCCTTGGGCTCGATGTCACGCAGTCGCGCATCGACCACCACGCTTTTCACGCCGCCCGCGATCATGGGCCGCACGTAAGGCGAATAGGTGATGCGGGGATCGCCGGTGTCGCCTTCGGGACGGAATTGCGCCATCACGCCGCACAGCCGTTCAGCCCAGTCGCTTGGACGGAAGGTCTTGCCTTCCTTGGTGATGCCTTGGATGAAATATTCGCGAACTGTGGGATTCATTGGACTGCGGGGATAGTACGGTTGACTCGACGGTAAACCCGCCAGACTGACCAAACGGGAGCCCGTTTGACGCGGCCAGGAAACAATTGGTTCGTTTCATTCCAGGCCATGGCGGCGGGGCGTCGGTGTCGGCGGGGGCACTTTTGATGCCGGCAGCGGGCGGTGGCATGGATATGCCGGGCCCCGCGTGAATCAGCCAGTATTATATCTTATATAAGACTCGCGCATAAGCCTCCGTGCCGTGCGGCACGCGGCCCACGCTCGCCAAAGCCACAATAATCCCTTATGATTCTTACAGTTAAATTGCGTAAGCGACGCGAAAGGCGGCTCCGCGGCACGGTCAGGTCATGAACCCTTCATGGCGGCCAAGCCACCACCGAGCCGCCTTCTTTGTTTTATGAGCCCAACTTCGATCAAGCATTACCTCCAGTTCAGCGACCTGACTCCCGATGAGTACGAGTACCTGCTGGACCGCGCACGGATTCTGAAGACCAAGTTCAAGAACTACGAGACATGGCATCCGCTGCACGACCGCACGCTGTCCATGATCTTCGAGAAAAACTCGACTCGTACGCGCTTGTCGTTCGAGGCCGGCATCCACCAGCTGGGTGGCCATGCCGTCTTCCTCAATACCCGCGACTCGCAACTCGGGCGCGGCGAGCCGATCGAAGACGCGGCGCAGGTGATCTCGCGCATGGTCGACATCATCATGATCCGCACCTTCGGCCAGGACATCATCGAGCGTTTCGCCGCGCATTCGCGGGTGCCGGTGATCAACGGGCTGACCAATGAATACCATCCCTGCCAGGTGCTGGCCGACGTCTTCACCTATATCGAGCAGCGCGGCAGCATCCGCGGCAAGACGGTGGCCTGGATCGGCGACGCCAACAATATGGCCTACACCTGGATCCAGGCGGCCGAGCGCCTCGGCTTTACTTTCCACTTCTCGGCGCCTCCCGGCTACCAGCTCGACCCGGCCATGGTGCCGGCGTCGGCCGCGCACCTGGTCAAGGTGTTCGACGATCCGCTGACCGCCTGCCAGGGCGCGGACCTGGTCACCACCGATGTGTGGACCAGCATGGGCTACGAAGCCGAGAACGACGCGCGCAAGCGCGCCTTCCAGAACTGGATGGTGACCACCGCCATGATGGATCGCGCCAACCCCGACGCGCTCTTCATGCACTGCCTGCCGGCGCATCGCGGCGAGGAAGTCGAGGCGGCTGTCATCGACGGCCCGAAGAGCGTGGTGTGGGAAGAGGCCGAGAACCGCCTGCACGTGCAGAAGGCCCTGATGGAATTCCTGCTCTGCGGGCGCTACTGATCCTGAGCGTACCGCGCCAAGTTTGGCGCACATGCGGCACGCCAACCCGGTGCCAGAAGGCTGGCTGAGCGCTGGATGAAGGCGGCAAGTGCCGCCCAAGCCGGAGCGGACGTGTCAAAATAGCGGTTTTTCCGCATTCTTTTTCGCGTGTCCGGCGTCAGCGCCGGCCACGCTTACTTTGCGCATCGAGTCGAACATGAGCGATATCAAGAAAGTCGTGCTCGCCTACTCCGGCGGGCTGGACACTTCGGTGATCCTGAAGTGGCTGCAAGACACCTATCAATGCGAGGTGGTCACCTTTACCGCCGACATCGGCCAGGGCGAGGAACTCGAACCTGCCCGCCAGAAGGCGCTCAAGTTCGGCATCAAGCCGGAGAACATCTTTATCGACGACCTGCGCGAAGAATTCGTGCGCGATTTCGTCTTCCCGATGTTCCGCGCCAACGCCGTCTATGAAGGCGAGTACCTGCTGGGCACCTCGATCGCGCGTCCGCTGATCGCCAAGCGCCAGATCGAGATCCTGCGCAGCACCGGCGCCGACGCCGTGTCGCATGGCGCCACCGGCAAGGGCAATGACCAGGTTCGCTTCGAACTGGGCTACTACGGTCTGGAGCCGGGCGTGAAGGTCATCGCGCCGTGGCGCGAGTGGKACCTGCTGTCCCGCGAAAAGCTGCTGGCCTACGCTGAAAAGGCCGGCATCGAAATCGACATGAAGCACAAGAAGGGCGGCGCCCCGTACTCGATGGACGCCAACCTGCTGCACATCTCCTTCGAAGGCCGCCACCTGGAAGACCCCAAGGCCGAGGCCGAGGAAGACATGTGGCGCTGGACCGTGTCGCCCGAGAACGCACCGGACGCGGCCGAGTACCTGGACGTCGAATTCGAGGGCGGCGACATCGTCGGCCTGAATGGCAAGCGCATGACCCCGGCCGAAGTGCTCACCGAGCTGAACCGCCTGGGCGGCAAGCACGGCATCGGCCGCCTGGACCTGGTGGAAAACCGCTACGTCGGCATGAAGAGCCGTGGCTGCTATGAAACCCCCGGCGGCACCATCATCCTGAAGGCCCACCGCGCCATCGAGTCGATCACGCTCGACCGCGAAGTGGCTCACCTGAAGGACGACCTGATGCCGCGCTACGCCAGCCTGATTTACAACGGCTACTGGTGGAGCCCGGAGCGCCGCGCGCTGCAGGTGCTGATCGACCACACGCAGGCCAAGGTCAACGGTTGGGTGCGCGTCAAGCTGTACAAGGGCAACGTGATCGTGGTCGCGCGCGACTCCAAGGACACGCTGTTCGACAAGACCATCGCGACCTTCGACGATGATGGCGGCGCCTACAACCAGGCCGACGCCGGCGGCTTCATCAAGCTGAACGCGCTGCGCATGCGCATCGCCGAGAACGCACGCCGCCAGCGCGGCGAGTAAGGCGGGCTTCAGGCCCCGGCCCAATTCGGACCGTGGCCCTGGCAGTCAGCACTCAGCAGAAGAGGGGCCGTCATGGCCCCTTTTTTGCGCCGCCTCGCCATTGAACATTCCAGATTCCAGTCATCAAGAACCAAGCATCAAGGAGAAATAGCGTGAGCCAGTTCGACAACGTATCCGTCGTCAAGAAAGCCAACCTGTACTTCGACGGCAAGTGCGTCAGCCACACGGTGCTGTTCCCGGATGGCACCCGCAAGACGCTGGGCGTCATCTTCCCCGCCGCGCTGACCTTCAGCACCGGCGCTCCGGAAATCATGGAAATCAATGCCGGCGTGTGCCGCGTGAAGCTGGCTGGCGAAGATCAGTGGAATACCTATGGCGCCGGCCAGCAGTTCAATGTGCCCGGCGACAGCAGCTTTGATATCGAAGTGACCGAAACGCTGGACTACGTCTGCCACTTCGCCTGAGTACGATGGCCCGGGCGGCTTAAAGCACCACCGGCTCGGGCTCAATGCGCACGCCGAAGCGGGCCTGCACGGCATCGGCGATGCGACGCGCCAGCGCCAGCAGGTCCTGCCCCGTGCCGCCGCCGTGGTGCACCAGCACCAGGGCTTGCTTGCCGTAGACGCCCACCGGGCCGTCGCTCACCCCCTTGAATCCACACTGGTCAATCAGCCAGCCGGCCGCCAGCTTGTAGCTGCCATCGGGTTGGACATGGCTGACCAGGTTGGGGTACTGCGCCAGCAGCGCGTCGCGCTGGCCGGGGGCAACCACGGGATTCTTGAAGAAGCTGCCTGCATTGCCGATTTGGGCAGGGTCGGGCAGCTTGCGCGTGCGGATCGCGATCACCGCTTCGCGGATGCGATCCGCCGTGGGCACCGCGGCTGACTCTTGTGCCAGTTCGCGCGCCAGTTCCGCATAGCCCAGCACCGGCTGCCAGGGCAGCGGCAGGCGCAGGGTGACAGCCGTAATGATGTAGCGGTCACGCCCCTCGCGCTTGAACAGGCTGTCCCGGTAAGCAAACTCGCATTGCTCCAGCGTCAGGCGGACGAATTCGCCGCTGTGCCGGTCGAAGGCGCGCAGGCTGTCGAAGCGCTCGCGCAGTTCAACGCCGTAGGCGCCAATATTCTGGATCGGCGCTGCGCCTGCGGTGCCGGGAATCAGGGCCAGGTTTTCGAGCCCTGGCAGGCCGTCGGCAATGGTGCGGCAGACCAGTGCATGCCAGTTCTCGCCGGCGCCGGCCGTCACCAGGTGGGCATCGTCGCCGGCGGCCACCGCGTAGCCGGGGATTTCCATCAACAGCACCAGCGCGTCGATGTCCCGCGTCAGGACCACATTGCTGCCGCCGCCAAGCACAACCAGGGGCAGGCCATGCGCGCGCGGATCGGCCAGCGCGCACAGCAGGTCGCTTTCGCTGCGCACGTGCGCCGCAAAGCGCGCGCGTACGTCGAATCCGAATGAATTGTGGCGGCGCAGGGGATAAAATTCGTGGAAATCAGCCATGCAAGGGAAAGGTGAGGCGGCCGCCGTGGTCGACGGCACCGGACTGCAGGGTAGGCTGGATTATACGTAAGCGCCGCCGCCAGCCGGCGCGCGCCCAGGACAAAGCCTGCGGGACTGCCGCGGGCAAGTGGCAATACACAGCAACACGCAGCAAGACAAGGAGAATGCAATGCCGTCGTTTGACGTAGTGTGCGAAGCGAACATGATCGAGGTGAAGAACGCGGTCGAGCAGGCCAACAAGGAAATCACGAACCGCTTTGACTTCAAGGGTTCGGATTCGCGGGTCGAGCACAAGGAGAACGAACTCACGGCTTTCGCCGATGACGATTTCAAGCTCGGCCAGGTCAAGGACGTGCTGATCAGCAAGATGGCCAAGCGCAATGTCGACGTGCGCTTCCTGGACTACGGCAAGACCGAGCGCATCGGTGGCGACAAGGTCAAGCAGGTCATCACCATCAAGAAGGGCGTCACCGGTGACCTGTCCAAGAAAATCGTCAAGATGATCAAGGACAGCAAGATCAAGGTACAGGCCAGCATCCAGGGCGACGCGGTGCGCGTTACCGGTACCAAGCGCGACGATCTGCAGAGCGTGATCGCGCTGCTGCGCAAGGATGTTCCGGAAGCCCCGCTGGACTTCAATAACTTCCGCGACTGACCTTGTCGCAAATTGGCGCGGCAGCCGTGCTGCCGCGCTTGGCCATCATCTGGGCTGCGGCAGGCCGCCGATCTTCGCGCCGGCCTTCAGGCCCTTCTGCGCGAACCATCCCTTGTTCATCTCCAGCGCGTAGCGCACCGCTGCGCGCGGGCAGTGGTTGTCCTCGGTCTGGGGCGCCATGTCCTCGATATTGACGATGGAGCCGTCRTCGGCCAGGAAGGCGATCGACAGCGGCAGGTCGGTATTTTTCATCCAGAAGCAATGTCCGGCCTTCTCATCGAAGACGAACAGCATGCCCTCGTTGGCGGGCATGGTTTTGCGATACATCAGGCCGCGTTCCCGGGCTTCCGGCGTAGCGGCGATTTCCGCCTTGATGGCGTACATGCCCGCGCTGAGTTGCCGGACCGGCAAACTAGCCGGCGACTGGGCAGAGGCGGACGTCAGGGCGGCAAGGGCGCAGCCGCCGGCGAGCAGGTTTTTGATGACAGGGCGCATGGAAGGAACGGCGATTTGGACGGTTCGGGACCCGCCAGCATAGCGCAGCTATCGGGCGAGCGGCGCCATCGGATAGTTCGCATTTGTTGCTGCAGGCTACGGTGACGGGCGCGCGCTTTTGGCGCCTGGCCATCGCAGGCAAAAAAAAAGCAGGCGCCTTGCGGGCAGCCTGCCTTGCTAGCCGGGCGCAATGCCCGGCCTGCCTGCAAATCTTTACTTCGTTGCAGCGTCGGCCTTGGCAGCCGGGGCAGCCGGGGCAGCCTTGGTCTTGTTGTGAGCGTGCTTCTTGGTGGACTTCTTGGTGCTCTTCGTCGCGGGCTTTGCAGCCGGGGCTTCAGCGGCGGGCGCTGCAGCAGCCGGAGCTGCCGGTGCCGGAGCGGCGGCTTGGGCGAAAGCGCCGGTGGCGAACAGGCCGGCAACCAGAGCAGCGATCAGTTTGTTCATGCTATCTACCTCGGAAGGTGAAATCGATTCGGAAGAGTTGACTCGTTATACGACGCGTCAGTGTCAAAAACGAAACGGACCGGTGAGCCGTTGACTCACGAACTGTTAATTTTTGTAACTTCTTGAGCGGGGGCGTGGATGGCGCTGCGGGCCTTGCGGATTCGCTGCCCCACCCGCGCGCGCGCGGCGCACCGGTGCGTTGGCACGCGGCGCCGTGACAGCCTCGATGCCGAGCATCGCCGGATCGATCTCGCACCATTGCCCAGGCGCGAGTCCGAGCGTGCGCAGATCTAGCGCGCCGATCTGTACGCGCAACAGGCGCAAGGTGGGGAAGCCCACAGCCGCCGTCATGCGCCGTACCTGGCGGTTTTTACCCTCGCGGATTTCGATTTCCAGCCATTGGGTTGGAATGGCTGCGCGAAACCGCACCGGAGGATTGCGCGGCCAGAGGAAGCCGGGTTCATCGATGCACTGTGCTCGCGCCGGCAGCGTGCGGAAGTCGCCGAGATCGACTCCGCCGCGCAGGCGCGCGAGCGCGGCTTCGTCCGGTCTGTTTTCCACCTGCGCCAGATAGGTCTTCGGCAGCTTGTGGTGCGGGTCGGCAATGCGCGCCTGCAGGGCGCCGTCGTCGGTCAGCAGCAGCAAGCCTTCGCTGTCGGCATCGAGCCGTCCCGCCGGATACACGCCGGGGCGTTGCACGCAGTCGGCGAGCGTAGGGCGCGTAGGGTGCGCGGAGAACTGGCTCATGGTGCCGAAGGGTTTGTTCAGGGCAATCAGCGTCATCAGGGGCGGGAAGCGAGTCGGGGTAGGCAACGCCAGGGCCGTGCCGATGGCCGGGCCCCAGGGCATCACGGGCGCCAGTATGCCGCAGCCCGCGTGGCGGCGCGGGTTCCGGCAGGATAGCGGATCATGAAATTTTGCTGCATAATACAAAACGGTCTTGTGTCTTATATAAGACTGAATTGCCTCTGACGCTTGGCTGGGCAGGCGGCGCGTGTTGCGGTGCGGCATCGTAACCGCATCGAACCCCGCTAAAATGCCCGCGCGCCACTCACATCTCRCCGTCCGGTCACGAACCTGGGCGGYACGTTACGAACCCCCGTTCCGTACTGGAGACGTCATGTATCAACACATCAAGGTGCCGGCCGGCGAGAAGATCACGGTCAACCAGGATTTTTCGCTGAATGTTCCGGACAATCCAATCATCCCTTTCATCGAAGGCGACGGTACGGGACTGGATATCACCCCGGTGATGATCAAGGTGGTCGACGCTGCCGTGGCCAAGGCCTACGCCGGCAAGCGCAAGATCTCCTGGATGGAGATCTATGCTGGCGAGAAGTCGACCAAGGTATATGGCCCCGATGTGTGGCTGCCTGACGAAACCCTTGAGGTCCTGAAGGAATACGTGGTGTCGATCAAGGGCCCGCTGACCACGCCGGTCGGTGGCGGCATCCGTTCGCTCAACGTCGCACTGCGCCAGCAACTCGACCTGTACGTCTGCCTGCGCCCGGTGGCTTACTTCAAGGGCGTGCCCTCGCCGGTGCGCGAGCCGCAAAAAATCGACATGGTGATCTTCCGCGAGAATTCGGAAGACATCTACGCCGGCATCGAGTGGGAAGCGGAAAGCGACCAGGCCAAGAAGCTGATCGCCTTCCTGCAGAACGAAATGGGCGTGAAGAAGATCCGTTTCCCGGACACCTCGGGCATCGGCGTCAAGCCGGTTTCCAAGCAAGGCACGAAGCGCCTGGTGCGCAAGGCCATCCAGTATGCGATCGACAACGACAAGCCGTCGGTGACCATCGTGCACAAGGGCAACATCATGAAGTTCACCGAAGGTGGCTTCCGTGACTGGGCCTACGAGCTGGCCCAGCAGGAATTCGGTGCCGAACTGATCGACGGTGGCCCGTGGTGCAAGTTCAAGAATCCGAAGACCGGCAAGGAAATCGTGATCAAGGACGCSATCGCCGACGCSTTCCTGCAGCAGATCCTGCTGCGCCCGGCGGAGTACTCGGTCATCGCGACGCTGAACCTGAACGGCGACTACATCTCCGACGCGCTGGCGGCGCAGGTTGGCGGCATCGGCATTGCCCCGGGCGCCAACCTGTCCGATTCCGTGGCCATGTTCGAAGCCACCCATGGCACCGCGCCGAAGTACGCCGGCAAGGACTACGTGAACCCGGGTTCCGAAATCCTCTCCGCCGAAATGATGCTGCGCCACATGGGCTGGACCGAAGCCGCCGACCTGATCATCTCGTCGATGGAGAAGTCCATCCTGTCGAAGAGGGTCACGTATGACTTCGCCCGCCTGCTCGAGGGTGCGACGCAGGTGTCGTGCTCGGGCTTTGGGCAGGTGATGATCGACAATATGTAAGCGCAGATCAGGCCGTCTCAGCCTGAACCGAAAACCCCGGCGACTCAAAGGTCGCCGGGGTTTTTTTCATCCCGAATCAGGACGTACTGCGCGGCAAGCGGACCCTGATCGACATGGGAAAAGTACGAATGGGGCACATAATGAAAATGCTCACAGCACGTGCAGAAATGTCCGATTGATTTTGGTGCTGTTTTGCGCACAAATCAGGTGGTTCCTGCTCTGGTTTGGGACTACCTAGCGCACGGCCCGCGTTTGCGATGGCATCCGGCCTGGCGCGGATGAAAGCGGTACTTGCCGCGCTCACGTCGACCAATTTCATCCGGTATTCCGCCGAGTCAATGCGCGCCGTTGCGTGTGTCTCGCGGGAGAATAGTCCCGGCGCTGTCGCGGAGGTCTGCGCACCGGACACTGCCACGCACACCATTCGATTCGCCTCGACTTCTGTACGCTGCGTGCGCGCCATCCCCGGTTCGACTCGCAGCTGCAGGAAGTTTCGTTGCTTCGCTTGACCGCACCCTGGCGGCGCTGGCCGATCCCAGCCGGCGCCAGGTAGTGGATTTGTTGCGCGAGCGGCCAATGCGCGCCGGCGAGATTGCGCGGGCCACCGGCCTCAGCCCGCAGGCGATGAGCCGGCATCTGCGGGTGCTCAAGGGGGGCGCGCTGATCGAAGAATCCCATCAGTCGCCATCGGGCTTCGATGCCCGTGTGCGCATCTATGCCCTGCGGGCAGGGCCGATGAGTGAACTCAAGGCCTGGCTGGAGCAGACAGAGCAGCTCTGGGCGGAGCAACTCACGGCCTTCAAGGCCCATCTGGAGGCCGGAGAATGAGCGCGTGCGTGCAGGTTTCCTTGCGGGTGACGGCTACGCCGCGGCGCGCTTTCGAGGTGTTCACCCGTGATATCGCACTGTGGTGGCGCCCCAATATGCTGTTCCAGGTCGGGCCAGGCAGGCCCGGCGTGCTGTCGTTCGAACCGGGCGAGGGCGGCCGGCTGGTCGAGACATGCCGCGATGGATCGGTATTCGCGATTGGCACCGTTACGGCCTGGGAGCCCGGCGTGCGGCTGGCCTTTGGCTGGCGGCAGGCGAACTTCGGGCCGGACCAGGCCACCCAGGTCGAGGTCAGTTTCACCGCGGTGGGCGATCAGACCAGGGTCACCGTCGAACATCGCGGCTGGGATAGCGTGCCGCAAGGGCATGTGGCGCGCCACGGCTTCCCGGAAGGCGTATTTCTGCAACGGAATGGCGAGTGGTGGCAGGCGTTGCTGGCAGCCTACCGGGGGCAGGCGGCGAGCGCGGATGCTGCGCCCATGCCATGAGGACGGACAGTAGCCGATGCCAGCCAATTGGCAAACAAAAAGCCCGGCATTGACCTGACCGGGCTTTTTGTCGGATGCGCTACGTGCTGCTGTTCAGCTTGCTGGTCTGGACACGGCGCGCCGGCTATGGAGGCCAGGCGATGTCCGGGGGGCGGCAGGCCGATCCCGTTCCGGGGATGATTCCCCCGCATCCTGTCGTGACCGCCTCAAGCTCTGTCGGCTGGTGCGGTCGCGCACCTTGCCCTCAGGCGCCGTCCTGGATATTGGTGGCTTGTTTGCCCTTGGGACCCTGGATGATTTCGAAGGACACGCGCTGACCCTCTTTCAGGGTCTTGAAGCCACTCATCTGGATGGCCGAAAAGTGCGCAAACAGCTCTTCTTCGCCRTCGTCCGGCTTGATGAACCCAAAGCCCTTGGCGTCATTGAACCATTTGACGATACCGCTTGCCATAAACTCCCCCAACAAAAAAAGCACGATACGAGCGGGGGAAAGCGCCGCGGCCAGCCGGGTGCCCGGCGTGCCTGGCCATGCGCCCCAGTCCGGTGGAACCGGGCCAGGTACGATGACACGACTTTGCGGACACCGCGTAGCGGCCAGTTTCATGTGCTGACTCGCCGCCGCCGGATTCGTGGGCCTCCCTGCTCACGGATCACCCAGGTCCGGCTTATTGCTTTGGCTCGCGTAACCAGACGTGAATGTGCGAACGATTCTTCTGTCAAACCTGCGCACTGTCAAGTTGGCAGATTCCCCACTCCCGGTAGGGTGTGGCGGGAAAGGAACGGCTGTAGATGGTATTTTGGAGGGGAGGGCTGCACAGCAACTGCGTCCAGCCCAAGAGGTGAACCCGGATGCCTTCGGCATCTCCGGAATTTGGATGGCCGCTGCATCGGCCTCTTGAATCCGGCGTCTTTTCCCCAAATTGCAGAGTTGTGCGTAAGGGTTAGAATAAAGCCATGGCTACACGGCTGGCAAATGTCCCACAACGCGAAGCAGGCACCGTACTGGAGCGGAAAGAGCAGGCGCTCAAACCGCCCGCCATGTACAAGGTGTTGCTGCTGAATGACGACTTCACCCCGATGGAGTTCGTCGTGATGATCCTGCAGCAGTATTTCAGCAGGGACCGGGAGACGGCGACGCAGATCATGCTCACCGTCCACCGGGAAGGTAAGGGAGTCTGCGGTATCTATACCAGGGATATCGCGGCGACGAAGGTCGAGCTGGTGTCAACCCACGCACGGCAGGCGGGTCATCCGTTGCAATGCGTGATGGAGGAAGCATGATTGCGCAAGAATTGGAAGTCAGCCTGCACATGGCGTTTGTTGAAGCCCGGCAGGCACGCCACGAGTTCATTACCGTGGAGCACCTGCTGCTGGCGTTGCTTGACAACCCCACGGCAGCGGAAGTCTTGCGCGCCTGCGCAGCCAATATTGAGGATTTGCGCACCAGTCTGAAGAACTTCATCGCGGACAACACGCCCGTGGTGCCTGGCACCGACGAGGTGGATACCCAGCCTACGCTGGGCTTCCAGCGCGTCATCCAGCGCGCCATCATGCATGTCCAGTCCACTTCCAACGGCAAGAAGGAAGTGACCGGGGCGAATGTCCTGGTGGCGATCTTTGGCGAGAAGGACTCACACGCGGTGTACTACCTCCAGCAGCAGGGCGTGACCCGGCTGGATGTGGTCAATTTCATCAGCCACGGCATCCGCAAGGACCAGGCCGAGCCCGCCAAGCATGGCGACGGCACGGCCGAGGGTGAAGGCGGCGATGGCAAGGAAAGCCCGCTSGAGCAGTWCACCCAGAACCTGAACRCSCTGGCCAAGGCCGGCAAGATCGATCCRCTGATCGGCCGSGAKWSCGARGTSGAGCGSGTGGTCCAGGTGCTGTGCCGCCGGCGCAAGAACAAYCCGTTGCTGGTGGGCGAGGCTGGAGTCGGCAAGACCGCGATCGCGGAAGGGCTGGCCTGGCGCATCACCAAGAACGAAGTGCCCGACATCCTGGAAAAGGCGGTCGTGTACTCGCTCGACATGGGTGCCCTGCTGGCCGGCACCAAGTACCGGGGCGATTTCGAGCAACGCCTGAAGGGCGTGCTCAAATCGCTCAAGGACAATCCGAACGCGATCCTGTTTATCGACGAGATCCACACGCTGATCGGCGCGGGCGCCGCTTCGGGCGGAACGCTGGACGCCAGCAACCTGCTCAAGCCGGCACTGTCGTCGGGCCAGCTCAAGTGCATCGGCGCCACCACCTTCACCGAATATCGCGGCATCTTCGAAAAAGACGCGGCCCTGTCGCGCCGTTTCCAGAAGATCGACGTGGTGGAGCCGTCGGTCGACCAGACCGTGCAGATTCTGCGCGGCCTGAAGTCGCGCTTCGAGGAGCACCATGGCGTCAAGTACGCGGCGGCGGCCCTGACCGCGGCAGCCGAACTGTCGGCGCGCTTCATCACCGACCGCCACCTGCCGGACAAGGCCATCGATGTCATCGACGAGGCTGGCGCCGCCCAGCGCATCCTGCCCAAGTCCAAGCAGAAGAAGACCATCGGCAAGGGCGAGATAGAGGATATCGTCTCGCGCATCGCACGCATCCCGCCGCAGAGCGTCAACCAGGACGACCGCAGCAAGCTGCAGACCCTGGACCGCGACCTGAAGTCCGTGGTGTTCGGCCAGGACCCGGCCATCGAGGCGCTGGCTTCGGCCATCAAGATGTCGCGCGCCGGCCTGGGCAAGACCGACAAGCCAATCGGCTCTTTCCTGTTCTCCGGTCCGACCGGGGTGGGCAAGACTGAAGTCGCCAAGCAGCTTGCCTTCATCATGGGCATCGAATTGCTGCGCTTCGACATGTCCGAATACATGGAGCGCCATGCGGTGAGCCGGCTGATCGGCGCGCCGCCGGGATATGTCGGCTTCGACCAGGGCGGCCTGCTGACCGAGGCCGTTACCAAGAAGCCGCACTGTGTGCTGCTGCTGGACGAAATCGAGAAAGCGCATCCGGATATCTTCAATATCCTGCTGCAGGTGATGGACCATGGCGCGCTGACCGATAACAACGGCCGCCGCGCTGACTTCCGCAACGTGATCATCATCATGACCACCAATGCGGGAGCGGAAACCATGAACCGCGCCACCATCGGCTTCACGTCCTCGCGCGAGCAGGGCGACGAGATGGCTGACATCAAGCGGATGTTCACGCCGGAGTTCCGTAACCGGCTCGATGCGATGATCAGCTTCCGTTCGCTCGATGAGGAAATCATCCTGCGCGTGGTCGACAAGTTCCTGATGCAACTCGAGGAGCAGCTCCACGAGAAGAAGGTGGAAGCCAGCTTCAGCGAGCATCTGCGCAAGTTCCTGGCCAAGAAGGGCTTCGACCCGCTGATGGGCGCGCGGCCGATGCAACGCCTGATCCAGGACCTGATCCGCAAGGCGCTGGCCGACGAACTGCTGTTCGGCAAGCTGGTATCCGGTGGCAGGGTGGTAGTGGATCTCGACGAGCAGGACCAGATCAAGCTGGACTTTGCCGAGGCTGCCGCGGAACCGCCGGAATCGCCGGAAAACGAGAAGGCGGAAGTCTAGGACGAAGTGCGGAGGGTGGGCAGAGCGGACCTTGCCTGCAATTCGTGCTATCCTCGGGCAAAATACAGGGCGGCAGCGATGCCGCCCTTTTTGTTTTGGCCGGGTGCGGTTGCCGCCGCAGCTGTGTTCCCGCCATTCGCCTGAGTACCCGATGTCCCGATCCGAATGCTCGCGGCTGCGCCGCCTGCTGCTCAAATCGTTGCCGCTTGGCGCGATGCCCCTGATTCCCGTGCCCGGCATGGCTGCCCTGGGTGGCGATGCCACTGCCGCCGGTTCCAGTCGCCCCATTGCCATGGTGCTGCCGTTCCCGCCAGGGGGCAGCGTCGATATCGTGGCGCGCCAGTTGCAGCCCGGCCTCAAGAGCGGGCTCGGCCAGACGGTGGTGATCGACAACAAGCCCGGCGCGGGAGGCCTGATCGCGTCGAGTACGGTGGCGCGTGCCCGGCCGGACGGCAGCACCTTGTTGATGGCGTTCGACACGCACGCCATCAACCCGTTTGCCTACAAAAACCTGCCGTACGACACCTTCCGCGACTTCACGCCGATCACGCAACTGGTCCGCTTTCCGCTGGTGATCGCGGCCAACCCCTCGTTGCCAGCTTCCAATGTGAAGGAACTGGTCGCCATGGCGCGGCAGAAGCCGGAGAGCATTCACTACGCTTCGTCCGGCATCGGCAGCCTGAACCAGCTTGCCGCCGAGGCGCTGGCGACCGAGGCCGGCGTGCGCTTTCTCCATGTTCCATACAAAGGTGGCGGCCCGGCGGTGCAGGCCGTGCTATCGAATGAAGTCGACGTATTTTTCTCCAGCTATGCGGCGGTACAGGCGCATGTGGCAGCCAAGACGGTCAAGCTGCTTGGCGTGACCGGTACTACCCGCCTGCGCCAGTTCCCGCAGTTGCTCACCGTGGCCGAGCAGGGATATCGGGGCTTCGAGGCCTATTCCTGGATCGGGGTGTTTGGCCCGGCCGGGTTGCCGGAGCCGACCGTGGCGCGCTTGCACGATGCCTTGGTCCGATCCTTGCGGCAGCAGCGCGTGGTCGATGCGCTGGCCATGCAGGGATTCGAGATCGTGGGCGGCTCGCCTGCCGAGCTGGCCAGCCTGGTACGGCACGAGCACGATAAATGGCAGGCGGTGGCGCGCAAGGCCAATATCCAGTTCGATTGAAGTGTGAAGCGAGAGGTAGAGGTAGCGATGACGATGGAACTGCTAGACCACGCCGTGATGGTGTGTCCCGACCTTGACGCTTCGGCGCAAGCCTGGCGCGGGTTTGGCTTCACGCTGACCCCCCGCGGTTATCACACGCTCGGCTCGCAGAACCATTGCGTGATGCTGGCGCGCGACTATCTCGAGTTGCTGCACGTCACCGCACCCAGCCCGACGCGGCAGTATTACTGGGATGCGCAGGAAGCCGGAGGCGGCTGCGCCGCGCTGTCCTGCAAGAGCAGCGATACCTTCACCGCCGCGGCGCAGTTGCGCGCCGATGGCTGGCACACATCGGACCCGATCGAGTTCTCGCGGCCGGTGCGGCTGGACGATGGCACCGAGCAGCCCGCCACCTTCCGTGTCGCGGCGATCGACGATGCGCCCGGCGCGCGCTTTTTTATCTGCGAGCACCGTACGCCGGAGCTGCTGTGGCGGCCAGAGTGGACCACGCATGCCAACGGCGCGACCGGCATCGCCGCGATGTTCCTGGTGGTGGCGCCGTGCCTGGTCGAGGCGGCTGGCCGCGCTTATGCCGAACTCACCGGCGGCGAGATGACGCAGTTGAGCGATCACATCTGCAGCCTGGCGCTGGATGGCGCCACGCTGGTGGTGACCACGCCACAGGCGCTGGCCGCCGCCACCGGCACCGAACACGTGCGCCGTGCCGTGCCTGGTTATGCAGCCATCCGGCTGCGTACCAGCGATCTGGCCGCGGCCCGTCAGGGCTGGCGCGCCGCGCGTGTGGGCGCGCTCGATCTTGGTCCCGACGAAAGCCTTATCCCCGCCTCCGTTGCCGGCGGCGTGGCGCTGCTGTTCGAACAGGCGCGCTGAGCGCGCCCCCTGACCTGGCTCAGGCGCCGTTCTTGGCGTGGTGGACGCCGGTGGAGCCAAAACCGCCCGCGCCGCGCACGGTGTCTTCCGAAAAGTCTTCCACGGTCTTGAATACGGGCCGCAGCACCGGTACAAACATCATCTGCGCGATACGCTCGCCCGGCTGGATCACGATCGGCTCGGTGCCGGGCGCGTTGCGGTTCCACACGCTCACCATGATCGGGCCCTGGTAGTCGGCGTCGATCACACCGATCGAGTTGCCCAGCACCAGCCCTTTCTTGTGGCCGAGACCCGAGCGCGGGGCGATGGTGGCCGCCATATAGGGATTGGCCATGTGCACGGCGATGCCGGCCGGCACCAGTTGGGCCGGCGTGCCGGGTTCGATGACGAGTGCCGCGTCCAGGCAGGCGTGCAGGTCGATCGCTGCCGCCATATCGCTCTGGTAAGCCGGCAGGCCCCATTCGTGCAGGCGTGCGTCGAGCACCTTGATTTCGACGGTGGGGTTGGCTTCGATGGTCATGGCTGGTCAGTCCCGGAAAACAAAAAACGTTGGCAACCCGAGATGATAGCCGAGCTCAGCCGCCCGACAGGTCAAACGCCTGTGCCAGCAGCTCGTAGGTGCGCAGCCGCGCGGCATAGCTGGCGGTCACGCTCAGCACGACCAGTTCATCGGCGAGGAAGCGCTCGCGCAGGTCCARCATGCGCTGCGCGACCTGCTCCGGAGTGCCGCAAATGGTGCGCGGGCGCTCGCGTTCCACGATCAGGCGATCGCGTTCGGTGGGCTCGTGCTGGGCGGCCTGCGCCAGCGAGGGGATCGGGGCGTTGACGCCGTAGGCCATCTGCAGCCGGCGCAGGTCCACGGCGCGCTCCAGTTCCGCCGCTTCGGCCTCGCTGTCCGCGCAGATCACGAAGATGGCCGCCGCGCTGTAGGGCCGCTCGTCGTAGCCCGCCTCGAAATTGCGGCGGTACTGCTGAGCGACGGCATGGCCGACATGCGGATTGATAAAGTGGGCAAATGCAAAGCGCAGCCCCAGGCGTGCCGCCAGGGCGCCGCCGTAGTCGCTGGAGCCCAGCACCCACAGCTCGGGCCGGGTATCGATCTCGGGCTGCAGCACCACGCCTTCGGCGATATGGCCCGGCGGCACCTCGCCACGGAAGAGCCAGGATAGGTCCTGTACCTGCTCGGCGAACTGGTCGCCGCGGTTGTACTGGCCCATCGCCACCGCCTGCGCGGTACGCATGTCGCCGCCCGGCGCGCGTCCCACGCCAAGATCGATGCGGCCCGGGAACAAGCCCTCCAGCATGCGGAACTGCTCCGCTACCTTGAAGGGGCTGTAATAGGGCAGCATCACGCCGCCCGAGCCGAGGCGGATACGCTGCGTGACGCTGCCCAGGCGCGCCAGCATGACTTCCGGCGCCGGGTTGCACACACCGCGCAGGCCGTGATGCTCGGCACACCAATAGCGGGTGTAGCCCAGCGCATCGGCGGCCTGAGCCAGCTCCACGGTGGCGGCCAGGGCGTCGCGCGCGGTATGACCGGCAATGACCGGGCTCTGGTCGAGCACGGAGAGGCGCAGTTTGGGTTTGCTTGCGGACATGTTCAGGGGTTCGGGCGGGGTGGCGTTCGGAGGCGGAGCAAGCGCGGGCTCAACGGGGTGCGGGCAAGCGCCGGGCGATAGCCGCTACCAGGTCGCGCGCCAGCGTCAGCTTGTCGGYGCGCGGCAGGCGGGTCATGCCTTGGGCATCGAACAGCACGATCTCGTTGTCGTCCATGCCGAAGGTGTGATGGCCGATATTGCCCACCAGCAAGGGCACGTTCTTGCGCTGGCGCTTCTGTTCGCCGTATTGCTCGAGCTTTTCGCTCTCGGCGGCAAAGCCCACGCAGTAGGGCGCATCGGGCCGCGCCGCCACGGTGGCGAGGATGTCGGGGTTCTGCACAAAGCGCAGCGTCGGTGTGTCGCTGTCGTTGGCCTTCTTCAATTTCTGGCCGGCGACTTCGGCCGGGCGCCAGTCCGCTACCGCG
The DNA here is from genome assembly GCF_056396665.1 of Cupriavidus sp. 05T313. Lineage (NCBI taxonomy): Bacteria > Pseudomonadati > Pseudomonadota > Betaproteobacteria > Burkholderiales > Burkholderiaceae > Cupriavidus > Cupriavidus sp. 05T313. The sequence goes on from NZ_JBFTLX010000002.1 coordinate 54,936, forward strand.
GCGACCGCAACAAACACGTCGGCGCCGGGCAAGGCCGCCAGCACCGCGTCATGCATCTGCTGCGCGCTCTCCACATTGGTGCGGGCAACCCCGCGCGGCGTGGGCTGGGCCGTCGGGCCGGCCACCAGGATCACGTCGGCGCCGGCCTCGCGGGCCGCGCGCGCGATGGCAAAACCCATCTTGCCCGAGGAACGGTTGGTGATGCCACGCACCGGGTCGATGGCTTCGAAGGTGGGGCCTGCCGTGATCACCACACGGCGCCCGGCCAGCGGCTTGGGCTGGAAGAACGCAATGATGTCGTCGAGCAGTTCCGCCGGCTCCAGCATGCGGCCATCGCCGACTTCGCCGCAAGCCTGGTCGCCGCTGCCAGGGCCCAGTACCGTTACGCCATCCGCGCGCAGTTGCGCGGCGTTGCGCTGGGTGGCGGGGGCCGACCACATCTGCAGGTTCATGGCGGGAGCCACCAGCAGCGGACAGTCGCGGGCCATGCACAGGGTGGTCAGCAGGTCATCGCACAGGCCGTGCGCCAGCTTCGCCAGGAAATCGGTGGAGGTGGGCGCAACCACGATGGCATCGGCTTCGCGGGAGAGATCGATGTGGGCCATATTGTTGCCCACGCGCGCATCCCATTGGGAGGTGAAGACAGGCCGCCCGGAGAGTGCCTGCATGGTCACAGGCGTGATGAACTGGGTGGCGCCCTCGGTCATGACCACTTGCACGGTCGCGCCGGCCTTGGTCAGCAGGCGGACCAGTTCGGCCGATTTATAGCAGGCGATGCCGCCGGTCAGGCCAAGGACGAGATGCTTGCCTCGCAGATCCATGGATGTGCTCTTCGCTTGAGGGTTGTGGTCCGGGTGCCGCGGCAGCTGGCAGCGTTTGCTACCCCCCGCGCCGGAGAAACGTCAATAATACCGGCTTGCCCGCGCGCGCGTTGGCGGCGCTGCCGCCGTGCCTCGCGCGTCGCCATCATGCGAATTCGGCGGCACCATGGAAAACGCCCGCATGACGCGGGCGCAGTTGGAACGTTTTGCACCCAGGAGCGCGGTGCAGGTGACTGCTGCTTCAGTGCTTCCGGACCCGCCGCAACTCGTCCACGATCAGCAGCACCGCACCCACTGTGATGGCGCAGTCGGCCACGTTGAACGCGGGCCAGTGGTAGTTGCGCATGTGGAAGTCGAGGAAGTCGACGACATGGCCGTACACCACCCGGTCCAGCACATTGCCAATGGCGCCGCCGAGGATCAGCGAGATGGCGAAGCAGAACAAACGCTGCCCGGTATGGCGGTACAGCATCCAGATGATGAACAGGCCCACCACCACGCCCAGGCCGGTAAAGAACCAGCGTTGCCAGCCGCCGGCGTCGGCCAGGAAGCTGAAGGCGGCGCCCTTGTTATAGACCAGCACCAGGTTGAAGAAGCTGGTCACGGGGCGCGATTCGCCGTAGGCGAAGGTCCTGACGATTACGATCTTGAAGAACTGGTCCAGCACGATCACCAGCAGGGCGAACGCCATCCACAGCAGCGGGGTGGTGTTGCTGCCCTTGCTGCTGGCGCGCTTGGTGCCGCGCGCGGAGCGCGTGGTGGTGGTGGCCATCAGGCATGGCTCCTGTGTTCACCGGCGCCGAACAGGTTGCTGTCGCAGCGGCCGCAGAGGGTGGGGTGGGCCGGATCGCGGCCAACATCGGCACGGTAGTGCCAGCAGCGCTCGCACTTGGCGTGCACCGACGGCGTCACCGTGACCAGCAGGTCGCCGCCTTCCGGCGCCGGCGCTACCTTGGCGGCGGAGGTCAGCAGCACGAAGCGCAGGTCGTCCTCCAGGCTCTGCAGCGCGGCCAGCACCGGGCCGCCGGCCTGGATGGTGACTTCGGCCTGGAGCGAGGAGCCGATCTCGCCGTCAACGCGCACCGCTTCCAGTTGCTTGGTGACTTCGGCGCGGGCTTCGCGGATCACGTGCCACTTCTGCAGCAGGTCGTCGGCCTGGTCGATCTCCGGCACGTCGTAGTAGGTGCTGGTGAAGATGGTGTCGGTGTGCCCGGTGCCATGGCCGAAGATCTGCCACGCTTCTTCGGCGGTAAAGGACAGGAACGGCGCCATCCAGTGCAGCATGGCCTGGGTGATGTGGTACACGGCATTCTGCGCGGCGCGGCGCTCCTTGGCGTTGGGCGCGGTCGTGTAGAGCCGGTCCTTCAGCACGTCGAGGTAGAAGCCGCCGAGGTCTTCCGAGCAGAACGTCTGCAGCTTGGCGACCACAGGGTGGAACTCGTAGCCGTCGTAGTGCGACAGGACTTCCTTTTGCAGGCGCCCCGTCAGCGCGACCGCATAGCGGTCGATCTCCAGCCATTCCGATGCCGGCAGCGCGTGCTGCGCGTGATCGTAGTCGGCCAGGTTGGCCAGCAGGAAGCGCAGCGTATTGCGGATGCGGCGATAGCCTTCCACCACGCGCTTCAGGATTTCGTCGGAGATCGACAGCTCGCCCGAATAGTCGGTCGAGGCCACCCACAGGCGGATGATCTCGGCGCCCATCTTGTTCGACACGTCCTGCGGCGACACGGTATTGCCGACCGACTTGGACATCTTGCGGCCTTCGCCGTCCACCGTGAAGCCGTGCGTCAGCAGCGCCTTGTAGGGCGGCTTGCCGTACAGCATCGAAGCGGTCAGCAGCGACGAATGGAACCAGCCGCGGTGCTGGTCCGAGCCTTCCAAGTACAGATCTGCCAGGCGGCCGTCGGGCAGGTCGGCCGACGGGTCGTACAGGTCTTCACGGTGCGAGCCGCGGATCACGCTCCAGTGCGTGGTGCCGGAGTCGAACCAGACGTCGAGCGTGTCGCGGTTCTTTTCATACAGCGCGGCTTCCTCGCCGAGCAGTTCCTTGGGATCGAGCGCCTGCCAGGCTTCGATGCCGTGCAGTTCCACGCGCCTGGCGATTTCCTCAAGCAGCTCCGGCGTGCGCGGGTGCAGCGCGCCGGTTTCCTTGTGCAGGAAGAAGGCCATCGGCACGCCCCACTGGCGCTGGCGCGACAAGGTCCAGTCGGGCCGGTTGGCGATCATGTTATGCAGGCGCTGCTTGCCCCAGGCCGGGTAGAACTCCGTCGCCTCGATGCCGGCCAGCGCGGTTTCGCGCAAGGTGGCGCCGTTGTCGACAGGGTCAACGTCCATGCCCGCGAACCATTGCGAGGTGGCGCGGTAGATGATCGGCGTCTTGTGACGCCAGCAGTGCATATAGCTGTGGGTGTACTTGTGCGAGTTGAACAGGTTGCCCGATGCCTTCAGCACTTCGACGATCTTGGGATTGGCGTCCCAGATCTTCTGGCCGCCGAACAGCGGCAGCGTGCTGGCATAGACGCCATCGCCCATCACCGGGCTGATGATGTCGTGGTCGCGCATGCCGTGCGCCTTGCACGATTGGAAATCCTCCACGCCATAGGCCGGCGCCGAGTGCACGATGCCGGTGCCGGTATCGGTGGTGACGTAGTCGCCCAGGTAGACCGGCGACAGGCGGTCATAGCCCGCGTCCATCTTGGACAGCGGGTGGTGGAAGCGGATCTCCGACAGCGCCGCGCCGGTCGTGGTGGCCAGCACCTTGCCTTCCAGTTCGTAGACCTTGAGCTGTTCCTCGACGCGCTCGGTGGCCAGCAGCAGGAAGCCGCGCGCGGTGTCGACCAGCGCGTATTCGACTTCCGGGTGCACATTCAGCGCCTGGTTGGACGGGATGGTCCACGGCGTGGTGGTCCAGATCACGATCCAGCCGGGTTTGGCCGCGAGCTGCTCCAGCGGCACCTTGAAGGCGTGAGCCAGCTTGTCGGTATCGGCGAAGGGGAAGCCCACGTCGATGGAGAGATCGGTCTTGTCCTTGTACTCGACCTCGGCCTCGGCCAGCGCCGAGCCGCAGTCGAAGCACCAGTTCACCGGCTTCAGGCCGCGGAATACATAGCCCTTCTCCATGATCTTGCCCAGCGCGCGCAGCTCGTCGGCTTCGTTGCTGTAGTTCATGGTCATGTAGGGATGTTCCCAGTCGCCCAGCACGCCCAGGCGCTCGAAGTCCAGCTTCTGGCGGGCGATCTGTTCGGTGGCGTAGGCGCGGGCGCGCGATTGCACCTCCTGCACCGGCAGGCCTTTGCCGAACTGCTTTTCGATCTGGATCTCGATCGGCATGCCATGGCAGTCCCAGCCCGGCACATAGACGGCGTCCAGGCCGCTCAGGCCGCGCGCCTTGACGATCATGTCCTTGAGGATCTTGTTGACCGCGTGCCCGATATGGATGTCGCCGTTGGCGTACGGGGGGCCGTCATGGAGGATGAATTTCTTGGCGCCCTTGCGAGCTGCCCGGATCTTCTTGTAGAGCTGCTTGTCCTGCCAYTGCTTSACCCAYWGCGGCTCGCGCTTGGGCAGGTCGCCRCGCATCGGGAAGGGAGTWTCCAGCAGGTTGACCGGATACTTGCTTTTTTCGGGCTTGGCGCGTTTGTCGTTGGACATGTCGATTCTCGGGGCAATTCGGTTGGCGCGCGGCACTAGCTCGGCTGGGCGCGGCGCGCGGTATGGCGTGGACGGGCTGCGGCGGAGCCGCGGGCTGGTTCGGGTGGGGTAGCGACCCGGGTCCCGCCTCGCGGGAACGGGGCGCTAGCTAATTCGGTCGGTGGCGGAGGTGGCGAAGTCGCGGCCGCCCGCTGCCGGGGGCGTGCCCTCGGGCGAGCCCGGCACGGTCAGGCCGAAGAAGGCGCGGGCGTCCGCGCTGTCCTTGGCAATGGCCGCGGTCAGTTCATCCAGGCTGTCGAAGCGGGCTTCATCGCGGAGCTTTTTCATGAATTCGACCCGCACCAGCTTGCCGTAGATGCTTTGATTGAAGTCGAACAGGTGGACTTCCAGCAGCACCCGGCCGGCATCCTCGATGGTCGGCCGCACGCCGATGCTGGCCACGCCCGGCAACGCGTGCTCGGCCAGCCCGTGCACCTGTACCACGAAGATGCCGTTGACAGCCGGCCGCTTGTGCGAGATGCGCAGGTTGATGGTGGGAAAGCCCAGGTCGCGCCCGAGCTTGCGGCCATGGACCACATGGCCGCTGATGGCATAGCCGTGGCCGAGCAGACGGCGCGCGTGTTCGAGGTCGCCCTCGGTCAGTGCCTGCCGTACCGCGGAGCTCGAGATGCGCACGCCGCCTTCGGACACCGAGCCCATCTGCTCGACGTCGAAGCCGAACTGGCGCCCGGCCTGCTGCAGGTAGGCAAAATCGCCCGCGCGCCTGGCGCCGAAGCGGAAGTCGTCGCCGACCAGCAGCCAGCGCGTGTGCAGGCCGTGCCAGAGCACGTTCTCGACGAACGCCTGGGGAGATTGCGCGGCGAAATGCGCGTTGAAATGCTCGACGACCACGCGATCGACGCCGTTGCGGCGCAGGCTTTCGAGCTTGTCGCGCAGCAGCGCAATGCGCGTGGGGGCCTGGTCAGGCGTGAAGAATTCACGCGGATGCGGCTCGAACGTCATCACACACAGCGGCAGGCCGCGTGCGTCCGCCGCCGCGCGCGCGCGCGCAAGCAGCGACTGGTGGCCGCGGTGCACACCGTCGAAATTGCCGATGGTGAGGGCGCAGGGCGCCCGGCTCTCGGCATTGGGCAGGCCACGGAAGACTTTCACGAGGACGGCAGCAAGCGTTTGGGTAAAGCGAGCATTATAAGGCGAATGGGGGACAAGTTTGGCCTGGCCGCACCACGGTGGGCGCCGAGGTTGGCGTTTTTGTGCACGGATAGACCCTTTGGCGTGGCGCCATGCCACAAAAGACGGCATGATACGGCGGATCGCACTCGCTGCCCCCAGCCCTCCCTTGAACGCGCTGCTTAACCGAATCCTGCCGCCGCCAGGGCCTCCGCTCGATACCGAAACGCGGGCCAAGCTGCTGGCGACCATCCATCGCGTCTCCCCTACCGCCATCGTTGCCTCGCTGGTGCTCCCGGCGCTGACCGCGATCGCCTTCTGGTCTGCCGCCGACCACAGCGCCCTGATCGGCTGGTGCGGCGTCATGCTGGTGCTGACCGCCGCCACCAGCTGGTTCTATTTTGGCTATCTGCGCGATGGCACCACCATGAGCCGCTCGGCGCACACGCGCAAATGGTGGGCCAATATGCGCGCGATGGCCTTCCTGACCGGGCTGACCTGGGGCAGCTCGGCGCTGCTGCATCTGTATTCCGGCTCCACGGTGTTCTCCAGCGTGCTGTACCTGCTGGCGCTCGGGGTGCTGGCGGGCGGCGTCACCGCGCAGTCTCCGGTTCCGTCCAACCTGGTCTATGCCGGCGTACCGATCCTGGTGCCCAATATCCTGCTGGCCGAGTACGCATTTCCCGGTCATGGCACCTACGTGCAATTGCTGCTGGTGGTCTACGCCATCATGCTTACGCGCCACGCCCTGAACCTGCAGCGCACGCTGGTGCGGGCCATCCAGCTGGAAAGCGAGAGCCGGCGGCTGGCCAAGCAGTTCCAGGAAGAAAAGGAGAGGGCGCTGCATGCCAGCGAGGAGAAATCGCGCTTCCTGGCCGCCGCCAGCCACGACCTGCGCCAGCCAGTGCACGCGCTGGTGATGCTGGTGGAGGCGCTGCGCGCCCGCAACAAGTCCTCCTCGCTCCATCCGCTGGTCGAGCAGGTGGCCGCCGGCACCCAGACCATCGACCTGCTGTTCCGCTCGCTGCTGGACCTGTCCAAGCTCGAAGGGCGCAAGGTGCTGCCGACGCTGGAGCCGTGCGAACTCAGTCACCTGATCAGCGAAGTGATGAGCCAGTTCGCCGCCGACGCGCGAGAGAGCGGCCTGACCCTGACCCCGCGCGTGCCCGAAGAGTTGTACGCGATGGCCGAGCCGGTGCTGTTGCGCCGCGCCTTGTTCAATCTCGTGCAGAACGCCCTGCGTTATACGYGGCGCGGCGGCGTCCTGGTAACGGCGCGGGAGCGCCGCAAGCATATCCGCGTGGAAGTCTGGGACACCGGGGCCGGGATCACGCCCGAGCACCTGCCGGACATCTTCTCCCCGTACTACCAGGTGCATAACCCGCAGCGCGATCCGTCCCAGGGCCTGGGACTCGGGCTGGCGATTTTCAAGGAATGCGTGCGCCTGATGCGCGGCACCTACGGCGTGCGCTCGGTGCCTGGACGGGGTTCGGTATTCTGGTTCTCGCTGGCGCCGGTCCCGGCCGAGACCGTGGCCACCATCCGTGCCGTGCGGGCTACGGCGCTGGCCGAGGATGCCAAGCCCGATCACTTGCGCGGCACTGTGCTGGTGGTCGACGACGACACCCAGATCCGCAAGGCGTGGATTGCACTGATGGAAGCCTGGGGCATCCAGGTTGCCTGCGCGGCGCATGGCGCGGATGCGGACCGGCTGTTTCACCAGGGGCTCAAGCCGGACATCATCTTCTGCGACTTGCGCCTGCCCGGCAGCGAGAACGGCCTGGACTTGCTGGAGCGCTGGCAGAACACACAGCCGCAGGCACGTAGCGCCCTATTGTCGGGCGACCTGAAATCCGCCGCGCTGGCGGCAGCCGAGGAGGCTGGCTACTTTGTGTTGCCCAAGCCCGTCGACCCGGCGGCGTTGCGGCTGCTGCTCAGGCGCTGGCTGCACGCGGCCTGACAGGCACAATCGAAATGGGCCGGCGCAAACGCGCCGGCCCATTGCGGAGTCTTCAATTGGCGGCTGGCGCCGGCGGTGCCTGCTACTGGCGCAGGCGGAAGCGCTCCATGCGCGACATGACCTGCATCCGGGTGCGTACGCCGAGGCGCTGCAGGATCGCCGAGACATGTTCCTTGACGGTGTTCTCCGTCAGGCCGAGACGCCGAGCGATGACCTTGTTGGGCAGCCCTTCCAGTACCAGCGCCAGCACCGAGCCCTGGCGCGGGGTCAGTCCCAGTTCCGCCGGCGTGACCGGAATGCCGTGCGCCGGTCCGAAGGACTGGGCACGGCCGTTGAGCGCTTCGTCGGAGGGAAAGGATGTGTCGCCTGCCAGCACCTTGCGCACGGCGGCTGTGAATGCGTTGGCATCGAGATGCTTGCCGACGAACCCGTAGGCGGCAAGCGCCCGCGCGCGGCCTACGATCTCGGGCGTGGCCTCGGCCGACATGAAAATAAAGCGGGCGGAAGGGACCAGCGTCTTGAGCGCCTGCATGGCGTCGAAGCCGGTACCGTCGGTCAGCCAGATATCCAGCAGCACGATGTCAGGCCTGAGCCCTTGCTGCAAGGCACTGAGCGCCTCCTTGGCGCTACCGGCGGCATGGACGGCGACATCCGGCATCACCTCCGCCAGGAAGGCGGTAGTGCCGGACAAGGCCATAGGATGATCATCGACCACCAACAAGGTCGGTGCAGCGTTCGGCATGCGATTTCCCGTCTAATTTCCCAGTTCGTCCTTGTTGTCACTTAAAGCCGAGCTAACGGTCTGCGCGTGGACGATAGCAGCCACTCTAGCAGAGCGGGCGAGGCGTCACAATCCGTCGGAGGGGTACCTACGTTGCGTATAGGTCATGCGAAACGGCGCTGCGATGAGGGTTTCACGTGTTTTAAGCGCCTAATGCGCTCGCTTTAGCCGTGTACGGCCCCTGGCTTGGTAGAATTGCGCGATGAAAAATATCGTTATCCTGATTTCCGGGCGAGGCTCCAACATGGAAGCCATCGTCAGCGCCTGCGCCGCCGAAGGCTGGCCAGCGCGCGTAGCGGCGGTCCTGTCGAACCGGCCGGACGCCGAAGGCCTGAAATTTGCCGCTGAGCACGGCGTGGCCACCGGTGTGGTGGACCACACGCAATATGCTGATCGCGCCACTTTCGATGTGGCGCTGGCCACGGCCATCGACGCATTCGCGCCGGACCTGGTGGTGCTGGCCGGCTTCATGCGCATCCTGACGCCGGGCTTTGTCGACAAGTACGCCGGGCGCATGCTGAATATCCACCCCTCGCTGCTGCCATGCTTTCCGGGGCTGCATACGCACCGGCAGGCCATCGAGGCGGGTGTCAAGGTCCACGGGGCCAGCGTGCATTTCGTCACGCCGGAACTCGATCACGGCCCCGTCATCGTCCAGGCCGCGCTCGACGTGCTGCCGGACGATACGCCCGAGAGCCTGGCCACGCGCCTGTTGCCAAGCGAACACGTGATCTACCCGCGCGCGGTGCGCTGGTTTGTCGAAGACCGGCTGCGCGTGCATGCCGGCGCAGTCCGGGTCGAACCACCCGAATCCCAGTTATTTACGGCCTTTGCTGCCGCTACGGAGGTGCAGTAATGAGCCGGAATACCGCAGGGGCGCGCCAGCCCGTTCGCAACAAGCACAAGGGTACCCCGATCCGCCAGGCCGCCCGGCCGCGCGACGCGGGCGACAGCCATGCTCCGCAGCAGGGCCGCGGGCCGCATGGCGGCCTGCACGCCGTTCATATCCAGCACATCGACCGCCTGCTGGGCAAGGTGCTGATGTTCACGCGCCCCTCCGACGTGGTGGTGAGCTACTACTTCCGCGAAAACCCCAAGCTTGGCCATCGCGAACGCGGCATCATCGCCGAAGCCGTATTTGCCGTATTGCGCCGGCGTGTCGAGTTTTCGCAGTTCGCTGCCAGCGGCACGGGCGCCTCGCAGCGCCGACTGGCCCTGCTCGGCCTAGCCGCCACGCTGGGCCGGGATGCGCTGACGCCGTTCCTGCTGCCGGAAGAGGGCGAATGGCTCGATCGCCTGACGACAATCGAGCGTGCCAGCCTGGCGCCGCGCGTGCGCGCCAACCTGCCTGAGTGGCTGTTCGACCAGCTGGCCGCCCGCCACGACGAAGCCTTTGTCGAAGCACTGGGCGACGCGTGGCTGCGGCCCGCGCCGCTGGACCTGCGCGCCAACCTGGTCAAGACCACCCAGGAAGCCGCGCTGGCCGAGCTGACCGCCGCTGGCCTGAAGGCCGAGCCGACGCCGATGGCCCCCGCCGGCATCCGCCTGGCCGGCAAGCCGGCGCTCAACCAGTTGCCGCTGTTCGTCAACGGCCTGGTCGAAGTGCAGGACGAAGGCAGCCAGCTTCTATGCAACCTGGTTGCGCCCAAGCGCGGCGAAATGGTGGTGGATTTCTGCGCGGGTGCCGGTGGCAAGACGCTGGCGCTGGGGGCGCAGATGCGCTCCACCGGGCGCCTGTATGCGTTCGATGTGTCCGAGAAGCGCCTGGCCAACCTCAAGCCGCGCCTGGCGCGCAGCGGACTGTCGAACGTGCATCCGGTACTGATCGACTCCGAGCATGACGCCAAGATCAAGCGTCTGGCCGGCAAGATCGATCGCGTGCTGGTGGATGCGCCCTGCAGCGGCCTGGGTACGCTGCGGCGCAACCCGGACCTGAAATGGCGCCAATCGCCGCAATCGGTGCTGGAACTGACTGCCAAGCAAGCGGCCATCCTCGAATCCGCGGCGCGTCTGGTCAAGGTGGGCGGCCGGGTGGTTTATGCGACCTGCAGCGTGCTGGAAGCCGAGAACGAAGGCATCGTGCGCGGTTTCCTGGCCGCGCATCCTGCCTTCCGCCTGGTCCCTGCCGCACAGGTGCTGGCCGAGCAAAAGATCACGGTGCCCGGTTTGCCGGAAGATGCCGAGATGCTGGCGCTTTACCCGCATCTGCACCAGACCGATGGCTTCTTCGCCGCGGTACTGGAACGCGTCAGCTAACGTCTGAACCGCCGCCAGTGCCCGGCTTGGGACTGGCGGCTCCAATGCCGAGGACCGCCCGGTCCCGGCTGCATTTCCGGCGCGGGACCGGCCACAAGTGTCCGGCCCGCTGCTTGCGGTGCGTTGCCTTGCTCATTGTGCTCTTGCGGTCCGTTATCGGGTGTTTGCCGGGGCCGTTCGATTGTCGCCCGGCGCGCGCCGCCCAGTTATTCCAGAGCATGAATCCCAATCCCTTGAACGAACTCAACGCCTCGCATCCGGCATTTGGCAAGATGCTCAATGACCTGATCCGCGATGCGGGCGGCCCCGGTTTTATCTGGCAACTGGTGGTACTCGCCGCCTGCCTCGCGTTGGCATGGCCGCTGGCAAGGCTGGTCGTCAAGCGAGTCGAAGCCGGCTACGCCGGATCCAGCTTCGCGCTGCGCTTTGCCGCAGCCAGCCTGGAACGCGCCATGTTCCCACTGTTTGGCTGGCTGCTGGTGATGGGCGCGCGCTACGGGCTGGAACTGGTCATGTCGACCAGCGTGCTGCGTCTGGCGCTGGTGCCGCTCTTTGGCATCACGTTCCTCTATTTCGCCTTCTATATACTGCGCCGCGTGCTCTCCGGCAGTGGCCAGCTGCACGGCATGCTGCTGCTGGTGGAGAAGGTACTGACGACGCTGGTTTGGGTGGCAATGGCGCTATATGTGCTGGGATTGCTGTCTGATGTAGTGAACTGGATGGAATCCGTACGCTTTTCGCTGGGCGGAAAGCAGAAGATCAACCTCGCCGACACCCTGGTGGCAGCCGTATGGATCTTGCTCACCGTGCTGGTGGCCATGTGGTTTGGTTCGTGGCTGGAAGAGCGCCTGATGCGCTCGAGCGGCCTGGACAGCAACCTGAAAGTGGTTTTGACCAGGCTTTCCAAGGCATTGCTGCTGCTGGTCTCGCTCTTGCTGAGCTTGTCGCTGGTAGGCATCGATCTCACGGTGCTGTCCGTATTTGGGGGCGCGCTGGGTGTGGGTCTGGGCCTGGGCTTGCAAAAAATCGCCAGCAACTATATTTCGGGCTTCATCATCCTGCTTGACCACTCGGTCAAGCTGGGCGACCAGATCACCGTGGACAAGTACACCGGCATCGTCTCGCAGATTCGCACGCGCTACACGGTGGTCCGCAATGGTGATGGCGAAACCCTGGTGCCCAACGAGCAACTGGTCGCGCAGGCCGTGCAGAACCACTCGTTCTCCAATACCAATGTGCGTGTTGCAACGCGTGTGCAGGCCGATTACGCGGCCGATCCCGAAAAGGTGCTGGCTTTGCTGGTCGAGGCGGCCCAAGACATCCCGCGTTTATTGGTTGAGCCGGCGCCGTCGGCTTTTCTGGTGCTGTTCGGAGACAATGGCATCGAATACGAGCTTGCTGGCTACATCGCCGATCCCCAGAACGGGAAGCTCGGCGTGCAATCGGCACTGAACCGGGCCATATGGAGGAAATTCCGGGAGCATGGCATCTCGATCCCGTATCCACAGCGGGAAGTGCGGGTGCTGGGCAGGGCGGACGCCGGTGGACGGGGTGAGACTGATGACGTGGATCATGAGGCGCTACTTGCGCCGCTGGATGGCACCGCGGGCAGCAAATCCTGACTTTTCGCGCGGCGCTGGAGCCACCTTGTGGAACGATCCGTGTTGCTTAACGTCAAAATCGGGGTAAAAGCGGATGTCCGCTCGATCCGGGTGCGGTAGAATCCGAGGTAGTTGCGGGTTCGTCCGGAATCGGATTTTGTCCGGGTGAGTTTATCGACCTCCCGCCCCCACCAGACAGCCGCCAGATTGCAGCGGCTCGTGTCCAGTCCCGCCGGCAGGCAGCAGTTGCCCAAGGCGCCAGACGCGCATGCCTGGGGGCTCCGGCGATTGCCGGGGTTTCAGGCAGGCGCCATATGACGCAATCATTGAATTTGCAGTCCTTTTTCTGCACATTGTTTGTGGCCCGCCATGTCGTGCCGCACTGAATCCCCCTGTTTAATCGACGGAGAACAGTTTGTTCGACACTATTCTTGACTGGGCCGCCAACGGCCTCGCCAACTGGTCCTGGTGGGAAATCGTGATCTACACGCTGGTGGTGACTCACATCACCATCGCGGGCGTCACGATATACCTGCACCGCTGCATGGCGCACCGGTCGCTGGACCTGCACCCTATCGTTTCGCATTTCTTCCGTGGCTGGCTGTGGCTGACCACCGGCATGGTCACCAAGGAGTGGACCGCCATCCACCGCAAGCACCACGCCAAGTGCGAGACCGAAGACGATCCCCACAGCCCGCAGACTCGCGGCATCCGCAAGGTGCTGCTGGAAGGCGCGGAGCTGTATCGCGCCGAGTCCAAGAACAAGGAAACCATCACCAAGTTCGGTCACGGCACGCCTGACGACTGGGTCGAGCGCAATGTCTACTCGCGCTTCGGCTGGCAGGGCGTTGGCCTGATGCTGATCATCGACCTCGCCTTGTTCGGCGTGATCGGCATGACCGTGTGGGCGGTGCAGATGTTGTGGATCCCGATCCACGCCGCCGGCATCATCAATGGCCTGGGCCACTGGTGGGGTTATCGCAATTACGATTGCGAGGACGCTTCGACCAATGTTTCGCCGTGGGGCATCATCATCGGCGGCGAAGAGCTGCATAACAACCACCACACCTACCCGACGTCGGCGAAGTTCTCGATCAAGTGGTACGAGTTCGATATCGGCTGGGGCTATATCCGCGCCATGCAGGCCGTTGGCCTGGCCAGGGTCAAGAAGACCCCGCCGAAGGCACGCCTGGTGGAGGCTCGCCCGGTCGACCACAACACGCTGGAAGCCATCATCGCCAATCGCTATGACGTGATGGCCCGCTATGCCAAGGCGGTCAAGAGCGCCTACAAGCAGGAACTGGAAAAGCTGAAGGAAGCCCGCGTGGCCGAGTACAGCAGCTTCAAGCCCGCCCGCAAGTGGTTCCACCGCGAGGAAACCAAGCTGGCCGATCCGCAACGCCAGCAACTGGCCAGCATCGTCGAGCAGAACAAGTCGCTGCATACTTTTGTGGAAATGCGCCGCGAACTGGCCGCGATCTGGGGCCGCTCCAACTTGACGCGCGAACAGCTGCTGCAGCAGTTGCAGGCCTGGTGCCATCGCGCCGAGGCCAGCGGCATCGAGGCGCTGCACGATTTCTCGCTGCGCCTGCGCCGCTATGCCTGATGAGGCTTGATGCCTGACCCGGCGTGGCCTGATACAATTTAGCTCGCCCGAAAGCCCCGCCCCTGGCGGGGCTTTTGTTTTCGCTAAACTCCCCCAATGTAAGGGCTGGCTGCGAAATCCAGGCGCGCGGCCCCAGAGGAGTATCGGAGATGACCCCCCAAACGATCAAGACCGTCGAGTTCGAGAAACCGAACCTGTCGACGGAGTCCCCTGATGGCGGCAGCTGCGTCGCCCATGCCTGGGCCAAGGTGCCCCCGGTGCTGTCGGCACAGGAGCGCACGGCGCTGAAGGCGCGCATCAAGGATTTGCTCAAGCAGCGCAATGCGGTGCTGGTAGCGCACTATTACGTCGATTCGGACCTGCAGGACCTGGCGGAAGAAACCGGCGGCTGCGTGTCGGATTCGCTGGAAATGGCGCGCTTCGGCCGCGACCACCCGGCCAAGACGCTGGTGGTGGCTGGCGTTCGCTTCATGGGCGAGACCGCCAAGATCCTCAGTCCGGAAAAGACCATCCTGATGCCCGACCTTGACGCGACGTGCTCGCTCGACCTGGGTTGCCCGGCCGACGAGTTCGCCGCGTTCTGCGATGCGCATCCCGACCGTACGGTGGTGGTCTACGCCAATACCAGCGCGGCCGTGAAGGCACGCGCGGACTGGATGGTGACCTCCAGCATCGGCCTGAAGATCGTCGAGCACCTGCACGCACGCGGCGAGAAGATTCTGTGGGCACCGGACAAGCACCTGGGCGGCTATATCCAGAAGCAGACCGGCGCGGACATGTTGTTGTGGCAGGGCTCCTGCCTGGTGCACGACGAGTTCAAGGGTATCGAGCTGGATCTGCTGCGCCGCGAGTTCCCCAAGGCCAAGATCCTCGTGCATCCGGAGTCGCCGGCCAATGTGGTGGAGCAGGCCGATGTGGTTGGCTCGACCTCGCAGCTGATCGCGGCGGTCCAGGAGCTGGATGCCCGCGAATTCATCGTTGCGACCGATAACGGCATCCTGCACAAGATGCGGCTGGCCGCACCCGACAAGCATTTCATCGAGGCGCCCACCGCCGGGAACAGTGCGACCTGCAAGAGTTGCGCGCACTGCCCGTGGATGGCGATGAATGCACTGACCAACCTGGCTGAGGTGCTTGAGCGCGGCCATAACGAAATTCATGTCGATGCCGCCATCGGCCGCCAGGCTGTGATCTGCATCGACCGCATGCTCGATTTCGCCGCGCGGCAGAAGGCCAATGTGCGGCCCAAGGCCGATTTGGCCAGCGAGCAGGCTTTGTTCAAGGGAATCGGTCCGGCATGAGCAGTAATGCAAACGTGAACGCAAACGTCAATCCAGTTTTCGACAGCTACGGCGCGGCGCTGGCCGAGGCCCTGAAAGCCAATGTACGCGCGGCCATCGCCGAGGATGTCGGCAGCGGCGACCTGACCGGTTTGCTGGTGCCCGCAGCCAAGTCCGCACGGGCTCGCGTGATCGTGCGCGAGCAAGCCGTGCTATGCGGTCAGCCGTGGTTCGAGGCCTGCATGCGCGCGGTGGATCCCGCGCTGCAGGTTCGCTGGCAGCAAGCCGAAGGCGCCCGCATGGCACCGGACTCGGTGGTGTGCGAGATCACGGGACCGGCCCGCTCGCTGCTGACCGCGGAGCGGCCAGCGCTGAACTTCCTGCAGTTGCTGTCCGGCGTGGCTACCGCTACGCGCCGTTATGCCGATCTGGTCGAGGGGACGCGCGCGCGCGTGCTGGATACCCGCAAGACCTTGCCGGGCCTGCGCCTGGCACAGAAGTACGCGGTCAAGGTCGGTGGCGGTGATAACCAGCGTCTGGCGCTGTACGATGGCATCCTGATCAAGGAGAACCACATCGCCGCGGCAGGCAGCATTACCGCGGCCATGCGGGCAGCAGCCGCACTCGATGCGGGCGTGTCGGTGCAGGTGGAGGTGGAAAGCCTGGCGGAGCTGGAGGAGGCGTTGGCGGCCGATGCGAAATCGATCCTGATCGACAATTTTACCGAGGCGATGATGTGCGATGCCGTGCGTATCAATGCTGGGCGCGCGTTGCTGGAAGTCTCGGGTGGCGTCAATGCGGATACCATTCGCGCCTTTGCCGAGACCGGTGTCGACCGGATCTCGGTGGGTGCGCTGACCAAGGATGTGCGCGCCACGGACTATTCGTTGCGCATCATCGAGTAATCTGGCGTTTGAAGCACATCGGTAAATTGGCTGTCCGGAAAGAAAAAGCGCGCTGCGAGGCGCGCTTTTTCTTTGCGTGATGGAAAGCGAGGAACGCTACTTCGCCCGCTCGCGCTTGAACAACGGCTGCATCACGGTCGGCAGCGCTTTTGGCAAGGTCTCCGGATAGTCGCGGCTAAAGTGCAAACCGCGGCTTTCGTGGCGCGAATAGGCGCTATCGACGATCAATGAGGCGACTTCCACCAGGTTGCGCAATTCCAGCAGGTCGCGCGTCACGCGGAAGTTGGCATAGTATTCGGCTATTTCCTCGCGCAGCAGGCTGATACGGTGTTGCGCGCGCTCAAGCCGCTTGCTGGTGCGCACGATGCCGACGTAATTCCACATCATGCGGCGCAGCTCGTCCCAGTTGTGCGATACAACCACTTCCTCGTCGGCATCCGCCACCCGGCTTTCATCCCAGCCGGGCAGGGTGATGTCCGGCTGACCAGCCTTGTCCTGGCCGGCAATGTCGAGTGCCGCCGCGCGCCCGATCACCATGCACTCGAGCAGTGAGTTGGAGGCTAGGCGGTTGGCGCCGTGCAATCCGGTGCAACCGGTTTCGCCAACGGCGTAGAGATTGGCCAGGTCGGTGCGGCCCGCCGTGTCGGTCACCACGCCGCCACAGGTGTAGTGCGCAGCCGGCACCACCGGGATCGGTTCGCGCGCAATGTCGATGCCCAGCTCCAGGCAACGTGCATGGATGGTCGGGAAGTGCTCGCGCAGGAAGGATTCGGGCTGGTGGCTGATGTCGAGGTGCACGTAGTCCAGCCCGCGCTTCTTCATTTCGAAGTCGATCGCGCGCGCCACCACGTCGCGCGGAGCCAACTCGGCGCGCTCGTCGTGCTCGGGCATGAAGCGCGTGCCATCGGGCAGCTTGAGCAGGCCACCTTCGCCGCGCACTGCCTCCGAAATCAGGAAGGACTTGGCGTACGGGTGGTACAGGCAGGTCGGGTGGAACTGGATGAATTCCATGTTCGATACACGGCAACCCGCCCGCCAGGCCATGGCGATGCCGTCGCCGGTGGCCGTGTCGGGATTGGTGGTGTAGAGGTAGACCTTGCCCGCGCCACCCGTGGCCAGCACGGTGTGCGTAGCGGTGATGGTCTGCACTTCGCCGCTGGCGTCATCCAGCACGTAAAGGCCATAGCAGCGGTTGCCCGGCAAGCCGAGCTTGCGCGAGGTGATCAGGTCCACCGCGAAGTGGTCTTCGATGATCGTGATGTTGGGGTGCTGGCGTGCCTGCTCGGTGAGGGTGGACACGACGGCGTGGCCGGTCGCGTCCGCGGCGTGGATGATGCGCCGCCGACTGTGTCCGCCTTCCCGCGTCAGGTGGTAGCCCAGTTCGGCCTGGTCGTCGCGCGTGAACGGCACGCCGCGGTCGATCAGCCACTGGATGGCTTCGCGCCCGTGCTCGACGATATAACGCGTTGCGCTGTCATCGCACAGGCCCGCGCCTGCCACCAGGGTGTCCTGATGGTGCTCGTCATGGCTGTCGCCCGAGTCCAGCACCGCGGCGATGYCGCCCTGTGCCCAGTCGCTGGCGCCCGTCGTCATGGCGCGTTTGCAGATGATGACAACCCGATGGGTGTCGGCCAGTTGCAGCGCGACCGTCAGACCGGCCAGTCCGCTGCCGACAATGGCGACATCGAAGTTCATGATGCGAGAGACGCGCGCGTGGCGCGGTCGGGAGGCAGGAAAGCTGGAAAGTGTACACCGGCGGCGCGCTTGCGTGGGCAGTGCTGCGGAGTCGCGCCAGTGATGCGGCTTTTGCGCCGCGTAAAAAGCAAAAACCCCGCCTGAGCGGGGTTTCTACTAACATGCCGCGCGATCGGCATGTGGAAGACAGGATCAATTACTTGATCTTGGTTTCCTTGTACGACACGTGCTTGCGGGCGACGGGATCGAACTTCATGATCTCCATCTTTTCCGGCATCGTGCGCTTGTTCTTGGTGGTCGTGTAGAAGTGACCCGTACCTGCAGTCGACTCCAACTTGATTTTATCGCGTCCGCCTTTGCTGGCCATGATGTGCTCCTAATTAGACTTCGCCGCGTGCGCGCAGATCTACGAGCACGGAGTCGATGCCTTTCTTGTCGATCAGGCGCAGGCCGGCGTTCGAGACGCGCAGGCTCACCCAGCGGTTTTCCGATTCAACAAAGAAACGACGATTCTGCAGGTTGGGCAGAAAACGGCGCTTGGTCTTGTTGTTTGCGTGGGAAACGTTGTTGCCGACCATCGGCGCTTTCCCGGTCACTTGACAGACGCGTGCCATGAAGCACTCCTAACTCTTCTACGTGGACAATGTTCGCAACAGATCAACAAAAGGCGCGCTGGCCCGGACTGCAGCGGTTGAGACTTCAGCAAACGAGCATTATAGACCGGAAAGCGATGATGAATCAATGCCTTCCGTCGTTTACCGTGCAGGGGTGTGCATTCATGCGGTTGGCGTCACATGTCGCGTCACAACTGGCCGTGCTCGGAGAAGGAGTGAATGCTGCTGCCCGCCACGACGAAATGGTCGAGTACCTGTACGTCGATCAAGGCGAGGGAGCGGCACAGCGCGCGGGTCATGGCTAGATCGGCCGGGCTGGGCGTGGCGTTGCCCGACGGGTGGTTGTGGGCGACGATCACAGCCGCGGCGTTGTGTGAAAGTGCCTTTCGCGCTACCTCGCGCGGGTAGACGCTGGTCTGGGTCAGGGTGCCGCGAAATAGTTCTTCGCTGGCCAGGAGCCCGTTGCGCGCGTCGAGAAAGAGGCAGTGAAAGACTTCATGGGGAAGCCTCGCCAGCGTCAGGCGCAGGTAGTTGCGCACAGCCGTGGGTGAGTTCAGCGCGCCCGGCAACTGCAGTTGCTCAGCCAGCGTGCGCCGGGTGAGTTCCTGCGCCGCCTGCAGTTGCGCGTACTTGGCGCTGCCGATGCCCTTGATGCTGGCCAGTTGCCCGGCGCTGGCGGAAAGCAGGCTGCTCAGCGAGCCGAAATGGTTAAGAAGCTCGCATGCCAGGTCCACTGCACTTTTTCCGGCGACGCCCACGCGCAGGAATACGGCGAGCAGCTCGGCATCCGAGAGTGCTGCGGCGCCGCTACAGAGAAGCTTCTCGCGTGGCCGCTCGTTGCTGGGCCAGTCGGTAATACGCATGACAAGATCCCCCCGGAACAATGGCACCGCGGACAAGGCGGCGCTCGGTCGAGTCGCTTACAATACGGGTTGTCGACAGGTTGAGCACTCATGAATTTGCAAACTATTGCTTCCGGTCCGAAGGACGGCGCCGCGGACGGTCGGAAGACCGTGCAGGCGGATTCCTTCCTGACCCTTCACTACAGCATCTCCCTCGAGAATGGCACTGAGATCATCAGTACCTTTGACGAGAAGCCCGCCACGTTGCTGCTGGGGCAAGGCCAGTTCGCGCCCACCCTGGAGCAGGCCCTGCTGGGCATGCCGGAGGGCGAGCGCATGACTTACCGGCTGGCGGCGGAGCATGCCTTCGGTCCGCGCAACCCTGAGCTGCTGCAACGGGTTTCGCTGGCGACGCTGCGCGAGAACA
The DNA here is from genome assembly GCF_056396665.1 of Cupriavidus sp. 05T313. NCBI lineage: Bacteria > Pseudomonadati > Pseudomonadota > Betaproteobacteria > Burkholderiales > Burkholderiaceae > Cupriavidus > Cupriavidus sp. 05T313. The sequence goes on from NZ_JBFTLX010000002.1 coordinate 74,545, forward strand.
GCTCGTTCGAAGAAGACTACGCCCCGGGCGACCTGGTGGAGTTCAACGCGCCGGGAGGCGGAAAGTACGCCGGTGTGCTCAAGGAGATCGGGGCGACGTCGGCGCTGTTCGATTTCAACCACCCGCTGGCCGGGCAGACCATCCTGTTCGATGTCCAGCTGATCGGCATTCTCTAAGCACCACCGGCCGGCAACCGCCGGCATCCTTGAATCGAATCCTTGCATGTCTGAGCTCACCACAGCCACCGATGCCGAGATCCTGATGGCGCAGCCGCGCGGCTTCTGCGCCGGTGTGGATCGTGCCATCGAGATCGTCGAGCGCGCCCTTGAACGCTACGGCGCGCCTATCTATGTGCGCCACGAAATTGTGCACAACGCCTACGTGGTGGAAGACCTGCGCCGCAAGGGCGCTGTCTTCGTGCAGGAACTGGAGGAGGTGCCCCCGGGCTCCACAGTGATCTTCAGTGCGCATGGCGTATCAAAGGAAGTGCGTGCCGACGCCACGGTGCGCGGCCTCAACGTCTTCGATGCCACCTGTCCGCTGGTGACCAAGGTGCATGTGGAAGTCGGCAAGATGCGCGCCGAGGGCTGCGAGATCATCATGATCGGCCACAAGGGCCATCCCGAAGTCGAGGGCACCATGGGGCAGGCCGAAGGCGGCATGCTGCTGGTCGAGTCCGCCGAAGATGTGGCGAAGCTGCAGGTGGCCGACCCCGGGCGGCTCGCCTTCGTGACCCAGACCACGCTCTCGGTCGACGAGACGCTGGAGATCGTCGCTGCGCTCAAGGCGCGCTTCCCGCTGATCCGCGAACCCAAGAAGCAGGACATCTGCTACGCCACCCAGAACCGCCAGGATGCCGTCAAGTTCATGGCGCCGCAGGTGGAGGTGGTGATCGTGGTGGGCAGTCCCAACAGTTCGAACTCCAACCGCTTGCGCGAGCTCGCCGAACGCCTCGGTGTGCCGGCCTACATGATCGATTCGCCGGATCAGCTGCGTGCGGAGTGGGTCGCGGGCAAGCGCCGCATCGGGCTGACAGCCGGCGCGTCCGCACCGGAGGCGCTGGCGCAGTCCATCGTCGAGCGCCTGCACCTGCTGGGAGTGCGCAACGTGCGTGCGCTGGRTGGCATCGAAGAGAAGATGTCGTTCCCCCTGCCGCGGGGCCTGCAGCAAGTCACTCCCGCCTGATTCGCTGCTGATTCCGTAGCGGCCGGCGGCTGTCTCATGGCGCTGCCGGCACCGGCTGGCGCAGACCCTCCTTTCCAGATTGGTGCATCATCCCCGTGCCGGCCCCTGGCCGGGGCCGCAGCGCGCCCGCTGCGGCTGGCGCTCGTCTTGCTTCCCACTTTCCCGTCCACGCCCGTCCACGCGCGCAGGCATGCCCGTCGCAATCCAGTCCAGGCTGGTGCAACTGGTTGCGGCCTGCTTCGCACCACTCCATTGCCACGGTTGCACCAATATATCGCATCGATATATAGCCCGGTATTCCTTGGATAATGCGCATACTTGCCGCCGCGGCCCTTGTACCTGTCTGCACTAAAAGACAACCAAGGGAAATCCCTGTAATTGGGGATTTCCCTATTATGGTGCCGGCGTGCTCGCTCGTTGTATATGAATGAGGTGGGCCATATTAAATGAAACACCTATTTAATACGGCGCCTGAATGAGTGATGCAAACGCTGCAAATGCGGCCTCTGGCCTGCGGTAGGCACGAATCTTGTTAGTGTCAACGGCTAGCCTCCATGTAGGCGGGAATTGCCCCAATTTGTGCATTGGGGAAATTCCCTAGCTCATTTGGTGGGTTAATCCTTCAGGTTGTTGCGTCGCATATTGCATCCGTATAAAAAGGGAATACAATTCGCGCGTTTCAAATTGAAACTAAACTATGGCGGTTCAGGGGAAACGTCCGGGGGGCGTTGGTTTACCC
>NZ_JBFTLX010000003.1:0-153302 GCF_056396665.1 Cupriavidus sp. 05T313
GGCGATGCGAGTTTGGGTCCCGGCCGCTCTTTTCGCCGGATCCCGAGGGGGTGTCGCCCCATCCGGCGCGCCTTCTTTGCCTACTTTCTTGGCAAGACAAGAAAGTAGGTCGCCTCCCCGCAGGGGAGGTGAAACTGCCTTTGACTTTAAGCCTTTGACTCTAAGCCTTTGAAGTCAGCCGGTTCCCCCCACCCCGTCAAACCCGGTTCCACCACCGCAGCCGCGGCACGGCGCCGCCGATCGTGAAACGGCAACTCGCTCCAAAGCCAAGATCCCATCCCAGCGTAGTGGCCAACGGTACGCCAAGCCAGTGCGCCGCCAGCATGCGCATCGGCCCCGCATGGGCCACTACCCACAAACGATCCGGCGCGCCCGCCGGCAAGGCATCAGCCCATGCCGCCACACGCGCCATCGCCTCGGCCACCGTCTCGCCGCCGTGAGGCCTGGCATGCAGCAGATCCGCGGCCCACGCCTCCACCTCCGCGCGCGGCACGRCATCCCACGCACAGCCCTCCCACCTGCCGAAATCCAGCTCACGCAACCGCGCATCGGTCTCGAGCGGCAGCCCGAGGTCCCGCGCCAGCAACGCCGCTGTAGCGCGAGCGCGCGCCATCGTGCTGCTGACGATGCGCTGCGGCACCAGGCCATCGAGCATCGACAACATGCGAGCGGGTTCGGGTTCCACTGGTTGCGCAAGCGGCAAATCGAGCGCCCCGTAGCAAACGCCCTGCGCAACCTCAGGCCGCGCGTGCCGGATCAGGACCAGGTCCATGCCGCKGCYACSAGATAGATCRACAAYTCSGCMAGCTGYTGSGCCATGCCGAGRCAATCMCCGGTRTAGCCGCCGATACGGCGCACGTAATAACGCCCAAGCAGGAAACGCAGCACCACCAACGCCACCATCACCACGGCGGCAAACGGCAGCGACACCAGCAACAGCGGCAAGGCACCGCACAGCAGCGTGAACACCAGGCCGATGCCCGACAGCCGCTGCGCCACCGGCTTCGCCTTACCCTCGGCGCGCACGTAGTCCAGCGTGGCCAGATAGCTCACCGCCATCGCGCGGCTGGCCGCATGCGCGGCCACCAGCACCAGCAGCAGCTCCACCATGCCGCTACGCGCAGCAATCGCCACCAGCAACTGCCACTTGAGCAGCAGCGCCACCACCAGCGCGATAGCGCCGAACGCGCCAATGCGCGAGTCGTGCATGATGCGTAGCACATCCTCGCGCCGGTAGCCGCCGCCGAAGGCATCGATGCAGTCGGCCAGGCCGTCTTCGTGGAAGGCGCCTGTCACCAGCAGCGTCACTGCCATGCCCAGCAGCAGCGCCACGCCGGGCGGCCACCATTGCAGTGCGCCCCAGCTCGCCAGCGCGCCGAGCGCGCCCACCAGCAGCCCCACCAGCGGGAAATAGCGCGCCGCCGCGTTCAGGTAGTGCGGCGCAAAGCCAACCCAGCGCGGCACGGGCACCCGCGTGAAGTAGCCAACGGCGGTCAGGAAATAGCGGATTTCATCGAGCATGGGCCATTGTGGCAGGATTGCCGCCGCGCTAGGCGGAAGCCGTGCTGACGCCGGCGGCGCCGAAGGTCGCCATCTCGCGCAGGAAGGCCGCGGCCGAGGCCACCAGCGGATAGGCCAGCGCGGCGCCGGTGCCCTCGCCCAGGCGCAGGTCCAGGGCCAGCAGCGGTTCCGCGCCGAAATGCTCGAGCAGCCGGCGATGGCCGTGCTCATGCGAGCAATGCGAAAACACGCAGTACTGCAGCACCTCGGGAGCAAGGCGCTGCGCCACCAGCAGCGCGGCCGAAGCAATAAAGCCGTCGACCAGGATCACCATCCGGCTGGCCGCCGCGGCCAGGAAAGCGCCGGTCATCATGGCGATCTCGAAACCGCCGAATGCCGCGAGTACGTCGAGCGGCTCCACGGCATCGGCATGAAGGGCCAGCGCCTGCGACAGCACAGCCCGCTTGCGTGCCAGGCCGGCATCGTCCAGGCCGGTGCCACGGCCAATGCAATCGTCGATCGGCGTGCCGGTCAGCCGGCTCACCAGGCAAGCGGCCGACGAGGTATTGGCAATGCCCATCTCCCCGAAGCCGATCACGTTGCTGCCCTCTTGCGCGTGGCGCAGCACGCGCGCCATGCCGGCGGTGAGCGCCGCCTGCACCTGCTCCGCGGTCATCGCGCGCTCTTGCGCGAAATTGCGCGTGCCCGCCGCGATGCGGCAGTTGACCAGACCAGGCGCGGACGGCAGCGGCGCGCGCACGCCGGCGTCCACCACCTCCAGCGCCAGCCCGTGCAGACGCGAGAACACATTGATGGCCGCGCCGCCGGCCAGGAAATTGAGCACCATCTGCGCCGTCACTTCGGCCGGATAGGCGCTCACGCCGGCGTCGGCCACGCCGTGGTCGCCGGCGAACACGATCACGGCCGGTCGCTTGAGTTCAGGCGTGCCGCCGCCGGTGATCAGGCCGATCTGCAGGGCCAGGTCTTCGAGCCGGCCGAGCGCGCCGAGCGGCTTGGTCTTGGCATCGATGGCGGCTTGCAGCGCCGGGCGCAGGGAGGCGTCGAGCGGGGCAATGTAGGGTAATTGCATGATGTTCGTCGCAGTGATTGGCTGAATGACAAATGGCACAAATGCACAAATGGCCGGAGCCTTACATCTCTACGCCGCGCTGCGCCTTGATGCCCTGCTGGAAGGCGTGCTTGACCGGCGTCATGTCGGTCACGGTGTCCGCCGCCTCGATCAGCGCAGGCGGCGCGCCGCGGCCGGTGATCACCACATGCTGCATCGGCGGGCGCGCGCGCAGGTCGGCGATCACGGTGTCGACATCGAGATAATGCAGCTTGAGCGCGATATTGAGTTCGTCCAGCAGCACCAGCCCGACCGACGGGTCGCGCAGCAGCCCGCGCGCCACCTCCCACGCCGCCTGGGCCTTGGCCACATCGCGCGCGCGGTCCTGGGTTTCCCAGGTGTAGCCCTCGCCCATCACGTGGAAGGCGCACTGGTCCGGAAAACGCCGCAGGAACAGTTCCTCGCCGCTGGGAATCGCACCCTTGATGAATTGCACCACGCCGGCCTGCATGCCGTGGCCGAGCGCGCGCACCACCATGCCAAAGCCGGAGCTGGACTTGCCCTTGCCGTTGCCGGTGGTGATCACGATGACGCCGCGCTCGTCCTGGGCCGCGGCGATCTTGGCGTCCACGACATCCTTCTTGCGCGCCATGCGCGCCTTGTGGCGTTCGTCGCGGGCGGCGTCTTCGTTCGTGGAGGGGGCGTTGGCCTGGGGTTCAGTCATATTGATTTCCGTCTTGTTCCGGATGAGTGGCGCCGTCGGCAATCAGCGCGGTATGGTGGCCGTCGCTGACACTGACAATCGGCGTGCGCAGCGCGTGCGAGCAATACGCGGGAGTCAGTACTTCCGACGCGGGGCCATGCAGGCAGAGGCCGTCCTCGGCCAGCAGCAAGGCATGGGTCGCGTAGCGCCGCGCCAGGTTGAGGTCGTGCAGGATCACCACGACAGCGTGGCGGCCGGCGCGTGCCAGCCGGGTCAGGGTTTCCAGCACCATGATCTGGTGGCGCAGGTCCAGGTGGGCGGCCGGTTCGTCGAGCAGCAGCAGCGGCGCCTGTTGCGCCAGCGTGGCGGCCAGCGAGACGCGCTGGCGTTCGCCGCCGGACAGGGTCAGCACATCGCGCCCGGCCAGCCCGTCGAGATCCAGTTCGCGGATGACCGCGGCGACCACCGCATCGTCCTCGCGGCCGGACCAGCCCCAGCCCGATAGGTGCGGATGGCGGCCCACGGCCACGGCGTCGCGCACCGACATCGAAAAGGTATCGTGCACCGCCTGCGGCAGATAGGCGCGGCGCAACGCCAGCGCGGCCGGCGCGATCTCCAGTGGCGCGCGGCCGTCGAGCAGCACCGCGCCGCCGTCGGGCTTGCGCAGTCCGGCCAGCACCGACATCAGCGTGGACTTGCCGACGCCGTTCGGGCCGACGATGCACCAGAGTTCGCCGGCCTGGATGGTCAGGCTCAGGCCATCGAGCAAGGCGCGTTTGCCAGCGCGCAGCTGCAAGGACTGCAGCACCAGCGGCGGACAAGGCGAGACGGGTTGGTTCCAGCTCGTCATGGGGATCAGCGCGGCCTGCGCAACAGCAAGAAGAGAAAAGTCGGCACGCCCAGCAGCGCCGTGATCAYGCCCACCGGCAACTGCGCGGGCGCGATCACCGTGCGCGCCACCAGGTCGGCGGCCATCAGCAGCGCGCCGCCGAGCAAGGCCGAGGCTGGCAACAACAGGCGCTGGTCGTTGCCCCAGGCCAGGCGCACCAGATGCGGCACCACCAGGCCGACAAAGCCGATCGAGCCGGCGGACGTGATGGCCACCGCGATGGCCAGCGAGGCCAGCACGAACACCGACATCCGCACGGCGCCGACGCGCACGCCCAGCGCCTGCGCTACCGTCTCGCCCAGCAGCATGGCATTGAGCGAGCGCGCCAGCGGCATCGCCAGCAGCACGGCCAACGCCAGGGCACCCAGCGCGAGCCCGTAGCTGGCGGTACCGCCAAGATCGCCGGTCAGCCAGAACAACATGCCACGCAGCCGCGCTTCGGGCGCCACGCTCAGGATCAGGGTAATCAGCGCGCCCCAGCCCGCGGCCAGGATCACGCCGGTGAGAAGCAGGCGCGAGCCGGCCTCATGGTGGCCGCCCTGCACCTGCGGGTGCAGCAGGTCGCGCCGGGCCAGCGTGGCCACCAGCAGCATCGAGAACAGCGCGCCGCCCGCTGCACCGGCCTGCACCGTCCACAGCGGCCACATCATCAGCATGGCGGTGAGCGCGCCGGTGGCCGCGCCGCCCGAGACGCCCAGCACATAGGGCTCGGCCAGCGGATTGCGCAGCAGCACCTGCATCAGCGCGCCGGTCAGCGCCAGCAGGCCGCCGCAGGCGAAGGCGGCCGCCGCGCGCGGCAGCCGCAGCTCACGCACGATCGCGCCGGCGGTATCGTCGGTGGCGCCTGACAGCGCCTGCCAGACCTGCGTGCCCGACAGCGGCACGCTGCCCACCGCCAGGGACAGCAGGAACACCGCCACGCCGGCGGCGGCAAGCATCAGCCAGACGGCTAGCGCGCGACGCATCTCAGGCGGCCGCCATCACTGGCGCCAGCCCAGCGTGATAAAGCCGGCGCGTCCCTGCGTGTTGTAGGGATAGGCGAGCTGGTAGTTCTTGTCGAACAGGTTTTCCACGCGGGCGGCAACGAACCATTGCTTGTCGATGTTGTAACGGGCAGTGAGGTTGACGATACCGTATCCGCCCAGGGTACGCGATCCGCTATCGAGGCGGGCCGACGAAACAATCCACTCGCCGCCCAGGCGGAAGGCGCCGAACTGGCGGCCCACGTCGAAGGCGGCATGGCGGCGCGCGCGGCGCAGCAACTGCGTATTGCTCTGCTCGTCCACCGGGTTCTGGAAGGTCACGCTGGCGCCCACATCGGTGCCCATCAGCCTGGCGCGCCACGAGGCTTCGATGCCCTGCACCTTGGCCTTGTTGATATTCTGCGCCAGGAACAAGCCGTTGGGCTGCAACGCGGCGGTGATCAGGTTGTCGTAGCGGGTCTCGAACGCGGTCACGCGCAGCAGGCCGGCGCTGTCCGTGCTGTACTGCGCGCCCAGCTCGACCGACTTGGCGCGCTCGGGCTGGATGCCGGGCTGGCCATAGTTGGGATAGTACAGTTCGTTGAAGGTGGGCGCGCGGAAGGCATTGCTGGCGTTGGCGATCAGCTTGAACGCCTCGGTCACGTTATAGCCGTAGCCGGCGAAATAGCTCGCCTGGCTGCCGAAATCCGAGTAATGGTCGTTGCGCGCATTGAGCTGCAGCTGGTGCTTGCCCAGCCGGCCATCGTAGCCGCCGAACACCGACATGATATTGCGGCCCGGCGCGCCATACGTGTTCGAGCTGAATTCCTGCTGCGCATACTCCGTGCCGAACAGCAGCTTATGGGTGGGCGCCAGCGCATATTCGTTCTGCCACGTGTACTGGCGGTTGCGCGTGTTGAAGTTGCTGTTGAACAGTCCGTTCAGGGTGTTTTCGCTATTGTCCCCGCTCTGCGCGATCTTGAAATGCGTGGTCCAGTCCCGGGTGAACTTGCCGTTGACAAAGGCGGATACGGTGTACAACTCGCTGTTCATCCACCAGACATCGGTCGGTTTGCCTGTCGTGGTGTCGTAGGAGAGCTTGCTCTTCGAGTAGTAGGCGGTGACGCCGGCGTCCCAGTCGCTGGTGAAACGATGCTTCACCTGGCCCGATACGCTCTTGTTGTCATACGGGTTGTCGTTCGGGTTCGGGCCTGTGCCCTTCTTTGCCTTGGCCGGATTGTCACCGTTCCATTGGGCCGCATTGATCGCCGAAAAACCGTCTGTCTTGACGGCCGATCCGGTGATATTGAACGAGGTATCGCCCACCTGGCCGCCGTAGCCCACCGTGCCCTGGCGCGTATTGTTGCTGCCGTATTCGATCTGAGCGTTGGCTGCGGGAGCCTGGCCCGCACCGCTCTTGGTGAAGATCTGCACCACGCCGCCGATCGCATCCGAGCCATAGAGCGCCGAGACATTGCCGCGCACGATCTCGATATGGTCGATCTGGTCGGGCAGGATATTCGAGAGCTGGGCCGTGCCGCTGCTGGCAGCCGAGATCCGCACGCCGTCGATCAGGATCAGCGTCTGGTTGGAGTTGGCCCCGCGCATGAACAGGCTGGTATTGGCACCCAGGCCGCCGTTGGCGGCAAACTCCACGCCGGCCTGCGTGCGCAGCAACGAGCGCAGGTCGATGGCTTGCGAGTTGACGATGTCCTGCTGGGTCACTACGGTGGTATGCGGCAGCGCCTCGGTCAACGGCTGGACAGTGCGGGTGGCAGTGACCACCACCGGGTCTAGTTGCGCATCGGCCGCGGGCTGCGAGGCGGATTGTCCGGCGGACTGGGCCATGGCGATGCCAGGCGCGCTCACGGCAAGCAAGGCGGCAAGCGCTGCGGGCAGTTGCCGGGAGACGAAGACGGGGGCGGTGTGACGGCGCGCCGGCAATGCCGGACGGCTCGACCTGTAGGACGATGAGCGCATGATGCGATTGTGGGAGAGATCTGCCTGGTCCGTTCCCCCGCGGACCGTCTGGCGACGAAGCACGCCGCCGGTTCCCGCAAAAAGACAGCAAAAGGCAGCGCACTCTCATCCAGGCCGGTATCCGGGCTGGCGACACCAGTCCGACCGCCTTCCCGAACCTTGCGGTTCAGTGGCTTGTGGGTCGGCCTTGCGATCTTGCGATCGCGGTCGCTTACCGTTGCGGGGGCAGCACAGGTTGGCACGGCCCCGCCCTGGCGGCGGCGGCTGGCTCCCTGTTTCCCGTTGAACTGCAACCCTGTAGTGAATAGGATTACGAGCACCTGGAACGTGCGCGAGTGTAGGCAGTTTCAGGGCAAGCGTCAATGCCGCGTGATTCCGGCGGAAAACCAGTGGCGGGCGCCTGAAAACAGGCATAAAGCCGTCGCCCGGAATGCCGTTAAGCGACGATGCATGCAACTTCGGCGCGCAGGCCCGGTCACACACACCTGCGTTCGCCGTCCTCACGATAGCGCTTGGGCTAAAATCCCAAAAYCCGAGACCCTAGATATGACAGGCTCTATGCTCACCGAACTCGAACAACTCGCCGCCAAGATCGGGCGTGTGCTGCACCATGCCGATACCCTTGCGGCGGAGAACCAGCGGCTGCGCGAGGAGATCGAACGCCTGCAGGCCGAGGCCAGCCAGCTGCGCGGCGACCGCGAAGCCATGGCGGCAGACCGCGAGCTGCTCAATATCAAGATCGAGGAAGCGCAGTTGCGCATCCAGTCGATCCTCGACAAGCTGCCCACCGCCAGCGACGCCCGCCAGCTCGACCTGCTGGGCGAAGGCGAGGCGGCCAGCCGCGCCGATCACAAGGCTCCCGGAGAAAACGCATGAGCAACAAGCAAGTCGAAGTGAACATTGCCGGCCAGTCCTACCGTTTCGCCATTTCGCCCGACAATGAAGCCGCGCTGCTGGAAGCCGTGGCACTGGTAGACGACCAGATGACCCGCCTCAAGGGCGGCGTGTCCGCCAAAGGCGTGGAACGCGTTGCCGTGATGGCCGCCATCAGCATCGCCTCCGACCTGCTCTCGCTCAAGCGCAAGCAGCAGGAGGAYGGCGCGATTCCCGTCGATGCCGTGCGCGCGCGCATTCGCGAACTCAACGAACGCGCGGACGAAGCCCTGCGGCAGTACGCGCACGTGGGTACCAATGCGCCCGCGCCGCGCAACTGAACGCACCGCAGGCGGTGTACCGCACGGCACAGGGGAGCCGCGATGTGCCCGACATGCCGCGCGCGTCAGCAAAATGTAACGACACGCAACGACGGGCTTGGTATGGAAAGCGGTGCGGTGTATAGTGGAGCCAAGCCGCACCAAGCCACATAGTTGCGGCACCTTAGGTCGGGTTATCGCGCCTGACCGCCGTTTTCATCCCATCCAAGTTCGAAACGGCAAACGTCTGACAGCCCTCCCGGAGCCGTTGTGTTCGGTAGTGCAATAAAGGTCAGACGTTTGACAGTTTCCCTGCCTGGTTCGTCAGGATCATATTCCTTGAACCGATAAGCATTTGTTGGTGCGGGATTATGCCGTGTGGGCGAGCGCGTCGCTTGGTTCATAGTCGCAGTCTGGACTCCCTGAAACAGTGATGTACCCGAAATGCGGCTTCCGCAGCCACTCTGAACCTCACTTGGGTTCAGGATGCCGATCCAGCGGCCGAGGCGGGGACCCCTCTAAAGGCGGTGGTTTTTTAACCACCGCCTTTTCCTTTTGTGCCGCGCTTTCTTGCGCCGCCATGTTTCCCTCCTGCGCCCTGCCCCCGCTTCCTTGCTGATGCGCGCCCACGCCGGCCCGCGTCGGGCAAACGGTTTTCTTTTGGCCGGGCTTGCTGCACCATAGCGCTGTCGCCAACGTCACGCCTGCCCTGCCTGCCCATGAGCCGATCCACGCAAGCCAATGCCACCACGCGCGCCCGCCAGTACTGGCTGATGAAATCGGAACCCGACGAGGCCAGCATCGATACCCTGGCCGAGCGTGGCACCTTGCCATGGACCGGCGTGCGCAATTATCAGGCACGCAACTTCATGCGCGACGCCATGCGCATCGGCGACGGCGTGCTGTTCTATCACTCCTCCTGCCCGCAGCCCGGCATTGCCGGCCTGGCCGAAGTCAGCTCGCAGCCCTATCCCGATCCCACCCAGTTCGACCCGAAGAGCGACTACTACGATGCCGCCGCCAAGCCCGATGCACCGCGCTGGATGCTGGTCGACGTGCGCTTTGTCGGCAAGGGCCCGCTGATCTCGCTCGCCGACCTGCGCGCGCACGAGGAACTGGCGGACATGGCCGTGCTACGCCGCGGCAACCGCTTGTCGATCACGCCGGTGACGCCGGCCGAATGGCGTTTCATTACCACGAATCTGATGCGCTGATGCGCTGAAACGCTTCAAAGATGCGGCGCGGCTGCGGCCGCCCACCATGGCGGGCAGCACTGACGGTCACACAGGCGGCATGACACAATGGCTGCCGACTACATAACTACAACACCAATAAGGCCGATTCCGCATCATGAGTTTTTCCCTGATTCCCGGGCTATTGCTGCTCGGCGCCTTCACCGGTTTTTGCGCCGGCTTGCTCGGCGTCGGCGGCGGCATGCTGATGGTGCCCTTCCTCACGCTGCTGTTCACCGCCATGGCCTTCCCGCATGAGGCCATCGTCCATATGGCGATCGCCACTTCCATGGCGACCATCCTGTTCACTTCGCTGTCCTCGGTACGTGCCCATCACAAGCGCGGCATGGTGCGATGGAAACTGGTGCTCGCGCTGGCCCCGGGCATCCTGATCGGCGGCATGATCGGGGGCGGCAAGGTCTTCGCGGCGCTCAAGACGAGCTGGCTGTCGCTGCTGTTCGCGGTGTTTGTCGGTTTCTCCGCGTGGCAAATGCTGCGCAACCGCAAGCCCGCCCCGCACCGGCAGCTCCCCGGCACGCCGGGCATGCTGGGCGCCGGCGGGGTGATCGGCTTCCTGTCCAGCCTGGTCGGCGCGGGGGGCGGTTTTGTCTCGGTGCCGTTCATGACCTGGTGCAACGTGCCCATCCACAACGCCGTGGCCACCTCGGCCGCGCTCGGCTTTCCCATCGCCGTGGCGAGCGTGATCGGCTATGTATGGAGCGGGCTGGGCCAGGGCGGGCTCCCGGCGGGTTCGCTCGGCTACATCTATCTGCCAGCGCTGGCGGTGATCGCCGTGGCCAGCGTGCTGACCGCGCCGCTGGGGGCGCGCACCGCGCACCGCATGGATGTCGGGCAACTCAAGAAGGTCTTCGCCTGCCTGCTGTTCAGTCTTGCGGCCTATATGCTGTGGAAGGCCTGGCACGCGTTCTGAGCGGCGGCTTGGGCGGTGCAGCGCAGCGGATACATGTAGATACAACGTCGATCGCAAGGTAACGGAACGATCACCTCGGCCGCGCGTCTGATTTGCATCGCCAAGAAAGGGAGAATCCTGATGAAACAACTGCTTGCCGCCACGCTGCTCGGTACCACCGCCATGGTTGCCTCCGCCCAGGGTGGTGGCCCGACCCACGACCCGGCGCCCGCCGGCGTGCTGTCGCTGTCCGCCCAGGCCGCCACCGAGGTACCCACCGACGTGGTGCACATGACACTGGCAGCCGAACAGGAAGGCGCGGAGCCCGGCGCGATTTCCTCGTCGCTGWCGGCGAAGACGCAGGAAGTGATTGCCCAGGCAAAGCGGACCAGCGGCGTGCAGGCGCAATCAGGCGGCTTCACCATTTATCCGTCCAACGACAAGAACGGGCGCATCAGCACCTGGCGCGGCCGCGCCGAGGTGATTCTGGAGTCGCGTGATTTCTCCGCGGTGTCCAAGCTCGCGGGTCAGCTCGCCGGCCAGATGCAGGTGCAGAACATCAGCTTCTCGCTGTCGCGCGAAGCCCGCCACGCCGCCGAGGCCAAGCTGACCGAGCAGGCCGTGGCCTCCTTCCGCGAAAAAGCGCAGGCCACCACCAAACTGTTCGGCTACGGCAGCTACACCATCCGTGAAGTCCAGGTGAGCGAAGCCGGCGCCGTGCAGCCGATGCCGCGCATGTACGCGGCCAAGGCCATGATGGCCGATTCCGCGCCGGTGCCGGTAGAGGGCGGCAAGGCCCAGGTCACGGTGACGGTAAACGGTTCGGTGCAGATGCTGAAGTAAATCCCGCGCGTCCGGACCAGGACGAACCACACACGGGTCAAACGGGCCTCTTCCGCGCAGCGGGAGAGGCCCGTTTTCCTATGCGCGAGCCGTGCTGCCAACGCGCAGCCGCTCCACGATGCGGGCGTAGTCCTCCGGTGTATCCATGTCGGTGGTGAAGCGGTCGTGGCTGGCTTCATGGACGAAGACTTCGTCCGGATGGTCGGCGATCAGTTTGCGGCAGCCGGGATTGACGTGCCCCGCCACCACCTCGGCGGCATAGCTGGCGGAAAAGGCGACCGGGTTGCCCCGCTGCCCCGCGAATACCGGGACCAGGATCGAGCCGCGCGGCATGGCGCCGAAGGCGTCCACCAGCTCCCGGTAATCGCCGGCCTCCAGCAAGACCTGGTCGGCCAGGCAGACCAGCACCACGCTGCACGGCAGCCGCAGCGCGGCGACGCCGGCGGCCACCGAGGTCATCTGGCCCTCCTCGTAGCGCGGATTGGGCTGGAAGCCGACTGGCAGGTCCTCAAGCGATTCGATCACCGCGCGGCCCTGGAAGCCGGTCACCACGACAAGCTGTTGCGGTCCCGCCGCAAGCACGGCGCGTACGGTACGCCTGACCGCGGGTTGCCCTGCCACCGGCAGCAGCAGCTTGTGCCTGTCCCCCATCCTCGATGACATGCCGGCGGCCAGCACGACCGCCGAGAAGGCAGGCAGCGCGGTCGCAGTCTCGCTCATGTCGTTCATGTCGTTTCCCGCTGCCGCGCGATCGCCAGGTACTTGCCCGGCTCGCGCTCGAATTCCACCTTGCAGCCGTCGCAGCAGAAATACAGGCGCTGCCCGCCGTAGTCGACAACATACTTCGCAGAAGCGATATCGATCTCCATCCCGCAGACCGGGTTCACGTAGCGCACCGGCATCGGCTCGACCGATGCCATCGACTCGCACGGACGCACCACGGGCAGCTTGTCGGCCGGCCCCGCGCCCGACACCTCGGCCGCCCGCTCCTGCTCCAGCAGGCGGCGCAGCATCACCAGTCCCGCGACCGCGCCCAGCGCGATCTCCTGCGGGGTCCGCGCATGGATACAGGGTCCGGCCGGCGCATGCAGCGCGGCCAGCCGTTCCGGGGCGATGCCGCGCGCGCGCATGGCCTCGCGCAGCTTGTCCGCCTTGCGCTGGCTGGCTACCAGCAGGACCGCCGCTGCAGGGCTGCGCATGGCGGCTTCCAGGGCATCCTCGTCCCCGTCGCCCTGAGTGGCCACCAGGACTAGTTGCGGATCCAGCAATGCAAAGGCCGCATAGCGGCACGGTTACCTTCGCCGCGGCGGCAACGCTCAGCCCCATGCGCTGCGCGAGCACGCAGGCCTCCAGCGCGGTGGGCGTCGCGCCAAGCACCAGCACCACGGGCGGCGGCAGCGTCGGCTGGATGAACAGTTCGATGGTGCCGTTGCTCGCGCACGGCATGGCGTGGTTTTCCACATCCGCCTCCGGCGCCGCGGGCGCGTTGCTGATGCGAAGCAGCTTGGGCTGCCCCGAACGGATTGCCTCCAGCGCGGCCTGGATCACGATGGCGCGGGAACAGCCGCCGCCAATCCAGCCGTGCAACGCGCCATCGGCTTCCACCAGCGCCTGCGCGCCTACCCAGGCCGAGGTAGGCGGCTGCGCCCGTATCACGGTGGTGACGGCGAACGGCAGCGAGGCTTCGATCAGCCGTTGCTCTAGTTGCAGGAGAGTATCGTCGTTCATTGCTTCATTGCAGAATGGACAGCACTTGTGGCAGCACTTGCTGAAGACTTGCGAGATCGCGCGCGCCGGCCAGCAGGTCGATATACGGCAGCGCTGCCAACATGCCGGCGCTGGTCAGCGTAAAGCCGGGCTGGCCCGCGAGCGGATTGAGCCAGACCAGGGTGCGGCAACGCCGCCGGATCCTGTGCAGCGACTGCCGCAGCAACGCCGGCGCGCCGGCATCGTAGCCGTCGCTGACGATGACGACGGCGGTGCGCGAGTGCAGCAGCGCCGCGGCATGCTGCCGGTTGAATTCATCCAGGCTTTCGCCGATGCGCGTGCCGCCCGCCCACCCCGCCGACAGAAGCGCCAGCCGCTCCTGCGAGCGCCAGGGATCCGGATCGCGCAGCGCCTGCGCGATACCCACCAGCCGCGTATGGAAGATGAAGCAATGCACGTCGGAAACGCGCGCGCTCAACACCCGTGCAAGCCGGAGAAAGAAGAAGCTGTACAGGCTCATCGAGCGGCTCACATCCAGCAGCAGCATGATGCGGGGACGCCGCCGCTGCGGGCGCCGCCAGGCCAGGTCCAGCGGCAGGCCGCCGCGCGACACGCTGCGTCGGATCGTCGACGGCATGTCGATCACGCGGCCGGACACGGCGCGGCGTTCGCGGCGTGTCTGTATGCCGCGCAGCCGCTGCGCGAAGCGCCGCATCGCCTCGTCGATGGCGAACAGTGCATCGGGCTGGTTGAGATGGCGAAAATCCGCGTGGGCGAGCGAGGCCTCGTCCGAGACGCCGCGCGCGGCCGCGCTGCCCATACCGGTCGTGTCGTCGCCATATCCACCGGGTGCCAGCGGCGTGCCTTCGCTGTCGTCGGGCCGGCCGCCGTCGCGCTGCCGCGCCATGCGGCCAGCGCCGCCCGCATGGGCCCGCACCAGCGCGCGGCGGTTCGGCCTGAGGAAGTAGGCGTCGAACAGCGCATCGAAGCGGCGCCATTCCTCGGCGCGCGAGCACAACAGCGCGCGCAGGCTCCAGCGCAGCAGCTGGCTATCCATCTGCCCCATGCGCTGCGCCACCTCCATCGCGGCGGCCATCTCGCTGCTGGTGATGCCAAAGCCGTTGGCGCGCAGCCATCCCGCGAACCCGGCATAGCGGGATTCGAGCATGGCACCGAGACTTTGCGCAGGCGCCCGTTCGTCGGCGCAAGGGATGGCGGTCAGCATGCTGCGGCCAGCTTTTCCACGACCGGACGGGTCAGCCCGGCCTGGTCCGCGCGCGTCTTGACGAGGGCGGAGAGGGAATCCATGATCCGCTCGACGCCGCCGGCGTCGAGCGCGCTGATGCCCAGCCGAAGCAGGGCCGACACCCAGTCGAGCGTCTCGGCAAGGCCGGGCCGCTTCTGCATATCCATCTGCCGCAAGGCCTGCACGAACTCGACGACCTGGCGCGCGAGCTTCTCCGGCACCTCCGGCACCTGCATGCGCACGATCAGCAGTTCCTTGTCGAAGCTCGGATAGTCCACATACTGGTACAGGCAGCGGCGGCGCAGCGCATCGGAGATCTCGCGCGTGCCGTTCGAGGTCAGGATCACGAAGGGACGCTCCGCCGCGCGGATCACGCCGAGCTCCGGAATCGACATCTGGAAGTCCGACAGCAACTCCAGCAAGTACGCTTCAAACGCTTCGTCCGTACGGTCTATCTCGTCGATCAGCAGCACCGGCGCCGGCGTCGTGGTGATCGCCTCCAGCAATGGCCGCTTCAACAAGTAGCGCTCGGAGAAAATGTCCTGCTCCTTGTCCGGGACCGGGCGTTCGTCCTGCTCCAGCAGCTTGATCGCCAGCAACTGGTGCTGGTAGTTCCACTCGTAGAGCGCCGAATGCGCGTCCAGCCCTTCATAGCACTGCAGGCGGATCAGGCGCGTGTCCAGYAAGCGCGCTAGCGCTTTCGCGACCTCGGTCTTGCCGACGCCCGCCTCGCCCTCCAGCAACAGGGGACGGCGCATCTCCATGGTCAGCAGCAGGGTCGCCGCGAAGCTGCGCTCGGCAATATAGCCATGCCGCTCCAGGCGCTGCTGCAGCGATATCACGTCGTTCATGCGGCCGGTGGTCATGGCGGGCTCGGGCATCCGGTCAGGTGGCCTTGCGGGAAAAGATCCCGCGCACCCAGTCGCGCAGCATGGCCCAGGCAAGCGCCAGGCCGTTCAACCCGGCTTGCGGCGCGGCCGCCTCCGGCACGGGGGTATCGGCGGCATCCGCAGCGGGCCGTGCCCGCGGCGCCTGCACAAGCGCCGCGAAATTGGCAGCGAATTGCTTGAGGATCTGGTCCCCCACCGCGTTCATCATCCGTCCGCCAAACGCGGCCGCCTTCCCGCTCATTGTCACCTCACTCCTGCCGGCCAGCTCGCAAGCCGCGCCYGCCGCCCGCACGGTCGCGAGCAGGTCCATCGACGCGGCGGAAGAGCCCGTCGAATCCGCGCCCTTGCCGGCCAGATGCAGGCTTCGCGCGGCCGGATCGAGGCCAAGCACTTCGATATCGCCCTTGAACGACATCGTGGCGGGGCCGAGTCGAACGACAATCGTCCCCTTGTAGTGCGTGGCATCCACGCGCTCGGTGATCGTCGCGCCCGGCATGCACGCGGCCACGGCCTCGACGTCCCGCAGGGAATGCCACGCGGCATCGACCGTGGATGCCAGCGGAAATACCTTTTCGAGTACGACTTTCATCGGGCTGTCCTCGAGTTCGTGAGCCGCCGCCGGCCACCGCACGCGGCGCGATGGCGGGCTCCTGGCGTCAGCGCTCCGCCAGCCCGAGCGCGCGGCTTTGCTGCCAGACGCGATAGGCGCTGTGGGGCATGTTCATATGCGTGACACCCAGGTGCGCGAAGGCATCGACCACCGCCGAGGTGAAGCACGGGATCGAGCCGACGTGCGGCGATTCGGCCACGCCTTTCGCGCCAATAGGGTGATGCGGCGACGGCGTGACAGTGAAATCGGTATCCCAGTGCGGCGTTTCGATCGCGGTCGGGATGAAGTAGTCCATCAGCGTGGCGCCCAGCAGGTTGCCGGCTTCGTCGTAGGGCATCTCCTGCCCCATCGCCACGGCGAAGCCCTCCGTCAGCCCGCCGTGGATCTGCCCTTCGATGATCATCGGGTTGATGCGCGTGCCGCAGTCATCCAGCGCGTAGAAGCGGCGCACCCGCGTCTCGCCCGAGTAGCGGTTGATATCGAGCACGCAAACGTAGGCGCCGAACGGGAAGGTGAAGTTGGGCGGATCGTAGTAGTCCACCGCTTCCAGCCCCATTTCCATGCCTTCCGGCACGTTGTTGTAGGCGGCCCATGCGACCTCCTTCAAGGTCTTGAACTGTCCGGGCGAACCCTTCAGGGCAAAGCGGTCCAGGTCGAACTCGACATCGTCCGGGCCGACCTCGAACAGGTGCGCGGCGATCAGCCGGGCCTTCTCGCGGATCTTGCGCGCCGCCCGCGCCACCGCCGCGCCGGCAACCGGCGTGGAGCGCGAGCCGTAGGTGCCAAGGCCGTACGGCGCGGTGGACGTATCGCCCTCCTCCACCTGGATCACCGATGCCGGAATGCCGGCCTCCGAAGCAATGATCTGCGCGTAAGTCGTCTGGTGGCCCTGCCCCTGCGTGATCGTGCCCATCCGGGCGATGGCCGAGCCGTCCGGATGCACGCGGATCTCGCACGAATCGAACATGCCGATGCCGAGGATGTCGCACGACTTCGACGGCCCCGCGCCGACAATCTCGGTAAAGGTGCTGACACCGATGCCCATCAGCCACTCGGCATGCTTGTCAGCCCGCCGCGCCGCCTGCTCGGCGCGCAGCGCGGGATAGTCAACGGCGTCCAGTACCTTGCGCAGCGCGGTTTCGTAATCGCCGGAATCGTACTCGAGCCCCAGCGGCGTGAGATACGGGAACTGGTCCTTGCGTATGAAGTTGCGCAGCCGCAGTTCGGTCTTGTCGATGCCAAGCTTCAGGGCCAGCACGTCGAGCATGCGCTCGATCAGGTAGACCGCCTCGGTGACGCGGAACGAGCAGCGGTAGGCCACGCCGCCAGGAAACTTGTTGGTGTAGACGCCATCGACCGAGACGAAGGCGTTGGGGATCGCGTAGGAACCGGTGCACACATGGAACATGCCCGCCGGCCACTTGGTGGGGTCGGCGCACGCGTCGAAGGCGCCATGATCCGCGACGACATGCACGCGCAGTGCCTTGATGCGCCCGTCGCTGTCCGCGGCGAGTTCGCCCTGCATGTGATAGTCGCGGGCAAACGCGGTGGTGCTGAGATTCTCCGCGCGCGATTCGATCCACTTGACCGGCCGCCCGAGCACGATCGATGCCACGATGGAAACGACATAGCCGGGATACACGCCAACCTTGTTGCCGAAGCCACCGCCGATATCCGGCGAGATGATGCGGATCTTCGACTCCGGGATGGCGGACAGCAGGCCAACCACCGTACGCACCACATGCGGCGCCTGCGAGGTGATGTAGACCGTGAGGTCCCCGCGCGCCTTGTCGTAGGACGCCACGCAGCCGCACGTCTCCAGCGGGCACGGATGCACGCGGGGATACAGCATGTCCTGCGTCACGGTGACTTCAGCGTTGTCGAACACGCGGTCGGTCTTGTCCTTGTCGCCGATATTCCACGTAAAGATGTGATTGGGATGCCTGCGCGCGCCATGCGCGCCCGCCTGCTTGTCGCGGATGTCCTCGCGGATCACCGGCGCGTCCGGCGCCAGGGCTTGCAGCGGATCGACCAGCGCGGGCAGTTCCTCGTATTCCACTTCCACCAGTTCCGCGGCATCGGCCGCGACATAGCGGTCGTCGGCCACGACGAACGCCACCTCCTGGTTCTGGAAGCAGACCTTCTCGTCGGCCAGCACCGCCTGCACGTCGCCGGCCAGCGTCGGCATCCAGTGCAGCTTGAGCGGCTTCAGGTCATCGGCGGTCAGCACCGCGTGCACGCCGGGATGCGCGAGCGCGCGCGACTTGTCGATCTTCTTCACGCGCGCATGCGCGTACGGGCTGCGCACCATCACGCCGAACAGCATGCCCGGCATCTTGATGTCATCGACATAGGTGCCCTTGCCCTGCAGGAAGCGCGGATCCTCGCGGCGCTTGCGCGAACAGCCCATGCCTTCCAGCGCGGCCACGCGCTCGGATTCGGCATTCATATTTCCCATCATGCTTCTCCGTTGCGTCGATGTTGGATGACGGCGGGATCACTGCGTCTCGCCCATCAGCGGATGCGAGGTCTGGACCGCCTCGCCGCGCAGCTTGCGCGCGGCGTACTGCACGGCTTTCACGATGTTCTGGTAGCCCGTGCAGCGGCAGAGGTTGCCGGCCATCCAGTAGCGGATCTCCTCCTCGCTCGGGTCGGGGATCTCCTGCAGCAGCCGGTGCGCGCGGATCAGCATGCCGGGCGTGCAGAAGCCGCATTGCAGCGCGTGCTCCTGCATGAAGGCTTCCTGCAGCGCGTGCAGCTCGCCGCCTTGCGCCATGCCTTCCACGGTCAGCAGGTCCGCGCCCTCCGCCTGCACCGTCAGCACCGTGCAGGCCTTGACCGACATGCCGTTCATGTCGACCGTGCAGGCGCCGCAATGCGAAGTCTCGCAGCCGATGTGCGGGCCGGTGTGCAGGCACCGCTCCCGCAATGTGTGGATCAGCAGTTCGCGCGGCTCGACCACCACGTCCGTGTCCTTGCCGTTCAGCCTGAACGACACCATCGTCTTTTTGCTCATGTCGTGCCTCCGGAACCTGCTTATCGGCTTACCGTATCGCCAGTTCAGTGCGCGGCGCGCGAATAAGCAACGCGCAGCGCGCGCTGCGTCATCTCACCCGCCATCGCCGTCTTGTATTCGACGTCGCCGCGCAGGTCCTCGGCCGGGTCGCAGATGGCCATCGCCAGCCGCGCGGCCTCGGCAATGGCGGCATCGTCGAGCGGTTTGCCGCGCAGGTATTGCTCTGCGTCGCTGGCCCTGAGGGCGGTCGGCGCGGCATTGGTCAGCGCGATGCGCACATCCTCCACGGTCTCGCCGCGCATACGCAGCATCACCGCCGTGGCGGCGGTGGCGAAGTCGCCGGATTTGCGCTTGAGCTTGGCGTAGCAATGGCCGCTGCCCGTGGCCCGCACCGGAATGCGGATTTCGGTCAGGATCTCGTCCGCTTCGAGCAGCGTCATGTAGGTGCCGAGAAAGAAGCCGTCGGCCGGCACCACGCGCTCGGCAAGCTTGCCCGCGAGCACGAACGAGGCGTCCAGCGCGATCATCAGCGCCGGATGATCGTTGCCCGGATCGCCGTGCGAGATGTCGCCGCCGAGCGTGCCCCGGTAGCGCACCTGCGGGTCCGAGATCTGGCGCGCGCCTTCGACCAGCAGAGGGCATTTCTCCTGCAACAAGGCCGACCAGATCAGCTCGTTCTCGGTCGTCATGGCACCGATGCGGATCTCGCCACCGTCCTCGCGAATGCCCTTGAGTTCCGCCAGCTTGCCCAGGTCGATCAGGTGGCCGGGCTCGGCGAAGCGCAGCTTCATCATGGGCAGCAGGCTGTGGCCGCCGGCAAGAAGCTTGGCGTCGTCGCCGTACTCTCCGAGCAAGGCGAACGCCTCCGGCAACGTCTTCGGCAAGTGATATTCGAACGGACGAGGTATCACATCGGTCTCCTTGTCATGCGCCAGTTCCCGTCCAGGCCAGCGATGCCCCGGGCGCGCAGTGTTTCTTGCAGCATTTCAGAATGCACCGCAGCAAAGCAATTTGAATTCCCGAACGGCCGTTTTGCCTGCGCCAGGCGTCGGAAACTTGCACGAAATGCAGGTTGCACATACAACAGAAATGCACAAGGGAAATGCCGGGCCAGGCGCACGAGGGGCCCCATGAATGACCAGGAGATGTGAATGGACCGCCATGCGCCCTTCACCGTGACGACGCCCGATGCGCGTCGCCAGGAGACGTTCCAGCACAAACTGGAGCAGTTCAATCCGGGCATCGTCTGGCTCGATGCGCAGGGGCATGTCACCGCGTTCAACGATGTGGCGATGCAAATCCTGGGCCCCGCCAGCGAGCAGTCGCTGGGCGTCAGCCAGGACAAGCTGATCGGGATCGATGTGTTGCAGTTGCACCCGGAGAAGAGCCGGGAGAAGCTGCGCTTCCTGCTTCAGGCGGAGGACGCCAGCGGATGCCCGGTGAAGTCGCCTCCGCCGCTCGCCATGATGATCAACATCCCCGACCGGATCCTGCTGATCAAGGTGTCCAAGATGACGGCCTCGGGCGGTATCTGCGGCACCTGCATGATTTTCTACGACGTGACGGATCTCACGACGGAACCGGATGAACAGCGCGCGGGCGGCAACGTGCCGTCGCCGCGGCGGCTATTCAAGATTCCCGTGTACCGCAAGAACCGCGTGATCCTGGTGGACCTGAAGGACATCGTGCGGTTCCAGGGCGATGGCCACTACACGACGATCGTGACCAGGGACGAGCGCTACCTGTCCAATCTCTCGCTGACGGATCTTGAGCATCGCCTGGATGACAGCGTCTACCTGCGCGTCCACCGCAGCCATATCGTCAGCCTTCCGCACGCGATCGAAGTGATCCGGTCGGAAGAGCATATCCAGCTGGTGATGGACGATGCGGAACACACGCTGGTGCCGGTGAGCCGGTCGAAGGCCACGCAACTGAAGGAGTGGCTCGGCGTGACCTGGTGAGCCAGGCCGGCATGACAGCGAGGCGGCGGCCCTGACCGCCGCCTCGCAGGCTTACAGCGCCGCGAACTGCTGGCGCAGCACGTTCTTCTGCACCTTGCCCATGGTGTTGCGCGGCAGTTCATCGACCAGGTGCACGCGCTTGGGCACCTTGAAGTTGGCGATGCGGCCCTTGAGCGAGCCGATCAGGATGGACTCGTCGAGCTCCGCGCCCGGCTTGCCGACCACCACCGCTACCACCGCTTCGCCGAAGTCGGCATGCGGCACGCCGATCACGGCGCTTTCCGCCACGCCCGGCATCTCGTCGATAAAGCTCTCGATCTCCTTCGGATAGACGTTGTAGCCGCCGGAGATGATCAGGTCCTTGCTGCGGCCGACGATGGTCAGGTAGTCGTCCGGCACCTTGCGCTCGCCGGCCTGGCTGACGATGGCGCCACCAAAGCGGCCCACGTCGCCGGTCTTGAACCAGCCGTCCTCGGTGAACTCTTCCTGCGTCTTTTCCGGCATGCGCCAGTAGCCATGGAACACGTTGGGTCCGCGCACCTCCACGTTGCCGATCTCGCCGGCCGCGCAAACCTTGCCGTCGCCATCCACCACGCGCACGGAAACGCCCGGCAGCGCCTTGCCGACGGTGCCGCCGATGCGCTCGCCGGCATCCGCCTCGTAAGGGTTGGAGACCAGCATCACGGTCTCGCTCATGCCGTAACGCTCCAGGATGGTGTGCCCGGTACGCTCGCGGAAGGCGTCGAAGGTCTCCATCAGCAGCGGCGCCGAGCCGGACACGAACAGCCGCATGCGGCGGCAGGTATCGTCGTCGAAGCGCGCCTCCTGCAGCATGCGCACGTAGTAGGTGGGCACGCCCATCATCACGGTGGAACGCGGCAGGAATTTCAGCACCTGGGCCATGTCGAGCCTGGGCGCCCAGATCATCTTGGCGCCGGCCAGCAGCGCGCCATGCGAAGCCACGAAGAGGCCGTGCACGTGGAAGATCGGCAGCATGTGCAGCAGCACGTCGTCGCTGCGCCAGCCCCAGTATTCGTGCAGCGTCTTCGCGTTGGAAGCGAGGTTGCCGTGGCTCAGCATGGCGCCCTTGCTGCGCCCGGTGGTGCCCGAGGTGTACAGGATGGCGGCAAGATCGCCGGCGCCGCGCGCCACGGTGGCGAAGCTGTCCGGCTGCGCGGCGGCGCGGGACAGCAGCGAGCCCGAGCGGTCGTCGTCCAGCGTGAACACATGCTGCGTGCCGTGGCGGAACGCCACTTTGGAAACCCAGCCGAAGTTAGCGCTACTGCACACCACCACCGCCGGCTCCGCATTGCCGACGAAATAATCGATCTCGGCCTCCTGGTAGGCGGTATTGAGCGGCAGGTAGACGTAGCCGGCGCGCAGCGTGGCCAGGTACAGGAACAGCGCCTCGGGCGACTTCTCCACCTGCACCGCCACGCGCGCGCCCTCGGGCAGCTTGAGCGCGGTCAGCAGGTTGGCCATCCGGGCGGTGGCGCGGTCGAGGTCGTCCCAGCTGTAGTAGAGGCCGTCGTGGGTCTCGATGCAGCAGGCACTGCGATCCGCCGGAAAGCGGGATTCAAATAGGGCGAACAGGTTGGCGTTCATGTTGCGGAAGATAAAAAACGGAATCGGCAATAGCATGGGCATCCCGATCAATAGCCGGCAATGATAGGCCCGTTGCTACTGCCCGGTAAAGCGCGGCGGCCGGCGCGCCAGGAATGCGGCCACGCCTTCGGCATGGTCGCTGCTGCCGCCATAGCGGAAGTGCGCCTCCAGCTCCGCCGCGCTCAGCGGCTCGGGGGCCGGCGCGAGACGCCGGATGCTCTCCTTGTTGATACGTGCAGCCAACGGCGCGCCCGCGACGATACGCTTCACCGTGGCGGCCACTTCCTCGCCGAGCGCCGTGGCCGGCACCACGCGCGTCAGCAGCCCCTTGTCGCGCGCCTCGGCGGCGTCGAACACGCGCCCCTCCAGCAGGATCTCCAGCGTCACCGCGCGGCCAGCCAGGGCCAGCAGCCCCGTCAGTTCGCCGGGGGCCATGGGAAAGCCGAGACGGTTGATCGGCACGCCGAAGCGACTGTCGCCGGCGGCGATGCGCAGGTCGCAATGGCAGGCGATCTCCAGCCCGCCGCCCACGCAAACCCCCTCGATCATCGCCACCGTGGGATGGAGGCAGCCGGCGATGGCGGCCAGTGCCGGCGCGATCACCGCCACGTGATAGCGGCGCAGCGCGGCGGCGTCGCCCCGCTCCCCGGGAAACTCGGCGATGTCGGCGCCGGCGGCGAAGTTGCCATCGGCGCCGCGTATCACCACGCAGCGCAGCGACGGATCGGCCGACAGCTGCGCAAAACCCTCCGCCAGCGCGCGCCACATCGCCACCGAGATCGCATTGAGCTTGCCCGCATGCGACAGCGTGACGGTGGCCACGTCACCGTCGCGCGCGAACTCCACCGCGCCGCTCATGCCTGCGCTCCACGCGCACCAGGATGCATTGGTCGAGTCCTCATCAGTCGATCTTGGCGCCGGACAGCTGCACCACCTGCCCCCAGCGCTTGATCTCGGCGCGCTGGAACTGGGCAAACTGCTCTTGCGTGTAGGCCGGCGTATCGGAGCCGTTGGCAAGCCAGATCTGTTTCATCTCCGGCGTGTTCAGTGCCTTTTCCACTTCGGTGTAGAGCTTGTCTACGATGTCCTTGGGCGTGCCCTTGGGCACCCACATCGCATACCAGGTGGAAACTTCATAGTTGGGCACACCCGCCTCGGCGGCGGTTGGCACATTCGGGAAAGCGGCCGAACGCTTGGAGGAAGCCACCGCCAGCGGCTTGATGCGGCCGGCGCGGATATGCTGGGCCGAGGAGCCGAGCCCGTCGAAGTCCATGTCGACCTGGCCCGCAATCAGGTCGGACAGCGCAGGACCCGCGCCCTTGTAGGGAATATGCGTGATGAAGGTCTTGGTCTGCAGCTTGAACAGCTCGCCCGCGAGGTGGTGGGAGGAGCCATTGCCGGCCGAGGCGTAGTTCAGTTTGCCAGGGTTCTTCTTGGCATAGTCAATCAGTTCGCCCAGCGTGTTGGCGCTCACCTTGGCCGGGTTCACCACGATCACCTGCGGTGGCTGCGCGATCACCGTGACGGGGATGAAATCCTTCTCGATGTCATAGTCGAGCTTCTTGTAGAACGACGGCGCAATGGCATGATGGGCGCCGCCGATAAACACGGTATAGCCATCCGGCGCGGCCTTGGATGCAATGCTGGCGCCCACCGTCCCGCCAGCGCCACCGCGATTGTCGATCACGAACTGCTTGCCGAGCTGCTTGGAGAGCTGGGCGGTAAGGGGACGGGCGAAGGCATCGGTGCCGCCGCCGGCGGGGAACGGCACGATCACGGTGATCGGCTTGGACGGCCAGGTGTCGGCCTGCGCCACGGGAGCAACCGCGCCGAGACCCGCGCCAAGCGCGCAAGCCAGCCCTGCCAGTTGAAACTGACGACGATTCATGAACCTATCTCCTCTCTCTTATGCTGCGGAAAGTCAAATGAAGGACTGCTGAATGGCCCGTGAAAATGGCCCTGTTTACGACCTGACGAGGGTCACAACAGCTTGCTCACCGCGCGACTGATCCGCGGGTTGCCGTTGCCGAGGCGAACCAGATTGTCATCCAGCGCCTCGGTCGCGTAAAGGTAGTTCACCATCATGCCGCACGACTGCGCGCGCCCCTTGCGCGACAGGTCGGCGGCCCAGTTCAGGCGCTCCACGCAGGCGCCATTGCCCAGGTGGAAGCGTGCCACAGGGTCGGCCGGCAGCGCCTGCTGGCGCTCGCGCACCAGGTAGTGCGCGGCCAGCGCCAGCGCTGTGTCGCGCACCAGTACGTCCTCGGAATCCGCCGGCAGCGCCGCCAGCCAGCCTGCGCCGTCGGCGGGCGGGGCGCCGTGCCGCTCGCTCCAGCGCGCCAGGCGCTTGTCGCCCAGCACCTTGCCCACCGACTCGCCGTCGCGCTTGCGCAGCCAGTCGGCAAAGCCGGGAATTGGGGACAGCGTGGCGAACTGCTTGAGCTTGGGAAACTCGCGCTGCAACTCCTCGATCACGCGCTTGAGCAGGAAATTGCCAAAGCTCACGCCGCGCAAGCCCGCCTGCGTATTGGAGATGGAATAGAAGATGGCCCACTTCACGCGGCGCAGGTCTTCCAGCGGCGCGGCCTCGTCCAGCAGCGCATGGACGTTTGCCGCCATCTCGGGCACGAAGGCCACCTCGACAAAGATCAGTGGCTCGCGCGGCATGCGCGGATGGAAGAAGGCATAGCAGCGCCGGTCCGAATCGAGCCGGTTGCGCAAATCCGCCCAGGAGGCGATCTCGTGCACGGCTTCGTAGCGGATCAGCTTCTCCAGCAGCGAGGCCGGCGAGTCCCAGGTGATCGGCTGCAATTCGAGCAGGCCGACGTCGAACCAGTTGGAGAACAGCGCTTCGAGATCGTCGTCGAGCGGGTGCGGGCCCGGCACGCGCTTATGCCAGCGCAGCATGTCGGCGCGCAAGCCGATCAGGAAATGCAGGCCGCACACGCTGGCGCCCTGCTGGCCRTGCAAGGCGGCCAGGCGCTTGAAGAAACGGATGCGCGCGGTCGACATGGCTTGCGGCAGGCCGGCGGCCGCTTTGGCGGCCTTGCCGTCCTCGCCCGCCTCCGTGCTGCCATTGGCCGCGACTTCCGCCAGCACGGCGAGCATGGCCTGGCGCGCATCGTCGCCCGCCGCCTCGTACTCGGCGCGCCAGGTCTGCGCGGCGGTGTTGGCGGCGCCGTCGGTCAGGCGCGCGTCAAAGCACAGGCGCAGTTGCTCGCGCTGCCTGCGCAGCACACGGGCCGGCAAGGTCACKGGCCCGGCGTCCGCCTTGGCAGCGATGCCGGCATCGGGCCTCGCGTTGCCATCGCGCTCGCCCTTGCGGCCCCACCAGCGGCCGAAGCGCGACAACAGGGTCTCGCCCGAGGGCTCGGGCCCGCTGAGGGGAGCACTGACGGGAGCACTGGCTTTCTGTTCGCTGTTGCTGAGGGTATCCATGGGGTACCTGCTATCGATGGATGGATGAACCGGCGCCCGCGGCGGTATCCGCGGGCGCCTGCAACTCTGCCGCGTCCAGCGCCCTGAGCGCGGCGCGCTGGCGCAGCAAGTGTGTCTTCATCAGGGTTTCGGCGCCCTCGGGATCGTGCGCCTTGAGCGCGGAGAACACCGACAGATGTTCGGCGCAGGATTCGCGGATGCGGCCCGGCAGCTTCAGGCTCTTGTGGCGCGACAACCGCAGCACCTTGCGCAAATCGCTGATCAGCCCAGACAGCCAGCGATTGCCGGCGAGCTGCTGGATCGCTTCGTGGATCTGGTAATTGGTTTCGTAGTAGGCGTCGATATTGCCGCCCTGGGCGTATCGCGCCAGATCGGCATGCAG
The DNA here is from genome assembly GCF_056396665.1 of Cupriavidus sp. 05T313. Taxonomy (NCBI): domain Bacteria; kingdom Pseudomonadati; phylum Pseudomonadota; class Betaproteobacteria; order Burkholderiales; family Burkholderiaceae; genus Cupriavidus; species Cupriavidus sp. 05T313. The sequence goes on from NZ_JBFTLX010000003.1 coordinate 26,137, forward strand.
GCTCTCCAGGGCCTCCAGGTCGGCAGCGGTGGCGTTACGCGCGGCCTCATAGGCGCAGCGCCCTTCCAGCAGCGCCATCAGCGGGAAGATCTCGTCGAGGTCCTGCTCGGACAGCGCATTGACGAAGCAGCCGCGGCGTGGCTCCAGCCGCACCAGGCCTTCGGCGGCGAGGACCTTGAGCGCCTCGCGCATCGGCGTGCGCGAGATACCCATCGATTCGGCCACGCTGGCTTCGTCGATCCAGGCACCCGGCATCAGCGCGTGCTCGTCGATCATGGTGCGCAGGCGCTCCGCCACCTCGAGGTACAGGGCCTGCTGGATGATGCGCATGGTGCCTCCGGATGGAAGAATGCAATGGCATCGGGATGGCCTCGGATGTGTCTTGCCAGGCCCAATAATTCATAATTATGAATAACGGTGGCGCAATGACAAGACAATTCGATGCTGCGCAGCGGCATGCGCAGCGTGCGCCGCTCATGTGACAAGGCGCGTTTTGGTTGCTGAAGCAGGCTGCGGAAGCACTTCGCCAGCGCCCTAGCCACCTTCCAGGCCACGCTCCGCACCGGTCGCACGGCGCCTCCAGCGCAGGCCGTTCAGGCGCCGCACCAGCCAGCGCTCGCCCTGGCGCTCGCTGACGCGGCGCAGCACGCGCGCGGATCGCCCACCGCCCCAACCTAGCCGGCCTGCCGCAGGATCTTGCGCGCGCGCTCCAGTACCGGCCGGTCCACCATCTTGCCGTCGACCGCGAGCGCGGCGCCCTGCGCACCGGCGGCGGCGGCCACGATGCGCCGCGCCCAGGCCCGCTCCCGTTCCGACGGCGCCAGCCCGGCATGCACCTGCGCCACCTGCTGCGGATGGATCAGCAGCTTGGCGCCRAASCCGAAGCGCCGCGCGCGCGTGGTCTGCCGGGCCAGCTCCACGGCATCGCCGATGGCCGTGCAAACCCCGTCCACCGGCGCCGGCAATCCCGCCGCGCGCGAATGCATCACCAACCTGGCGCGGAAATAGTCCAGCGGCTCGTCCTCGTCCGCCACGTCCAGGTCGAACATCAGGTCGATGCTGCCCAACAGCAACCGCACCACGCCGGCCGCGCGGCTCACCGCGCGCAGGTCGGCAAAGCCCGCAGCGGTTTCCATCAGCGGATAATAATTGGCGTGCGGCAAGGCAAGCGCCAGCGCGTCGAGGGCGGCGGCATCGRCCTTGGGCAATACCAGGTCACGCGCCCGCCGGGCGCGGCACCAGTCCAGGTCCCCCGCGTGATATTCGCTGTCGGCGGCATTCACGCGCACCAGCAGAGACACGCCGGCGGCGGCCGCCCGGGCCTGCCACTGTAGCCAGGAACCGGCCAGGCCCTCGCGCGCCGACGCTTTGGCGTCGGGCGCCACCGCGTCCTCGAAATCGACAATGACCGCATCCGCCCCCGAACCGATCGCGCGCCCGATGCGCTMGGGGTGCGTGGCGGGCACGAACAGGTAGCTGCGGGCGGGCGCCCTGATGGCAGCAGCGTCGCTCATACCACGCCCGCGCCGTGCAGCGCCGCCACCTGCACGGGCGTCAGGCCAAGTTCGGCCAGCACCGCGTCGGTATGTTCGCCCACCGCCGGCACCGGGTCCATGCGCGCCTCTTGCACGCCGGGCGGCAGCAGCGCGGGCACGGGGCCGGCGGGCGTATCGACCTGGCGCCAGCGCGCTCGCGCGGCCAGTTGCGGATGCGCCCAGACATCGGCCATGGTGTTCACGCGCGCGTTGGCGATGCCGGCTGCTTCGAGCCGCGCGGTGACCTGCTCGGCGCTGAGCGCGGCAAATGCCTCCACGATGCGCGCGCGCAGCGCGGCGCGGTTGGCGCTGCGCAGGGTGTTGTCGGCGTAGTCGGGATGCGTGGCGAGCGCCGGGTCTTCCAGCACGCGCTGGCAGAAGGTGTTCCACTCGCGTTCGTTCTGCAGGCCCAGCATCACGGTCTTGCCGTCGCCGGTGGGGAAAGGGCCATAGGGATAGATGGTGGCATGGGCGGCGCCGGCGCGCGGGGGCGGCTCGGCACCGTCGAAGGCGTAGTAGAGCGGGAAACCCATCCACTCCACGGTGGATTCCAGCATCGAGATATCGATGCGCTTGCCGCGCCCGGTCTGGCCGCGCTCGATCAGCGCCGCCAGGATATTGCTGTAGGCATACATGCCGGCGGCGATGTCGGCCACCGAGGCGCCGGCCTTTACGCCCTCTCCGGGCGTGCCCGTGACCGAGACAAAGCCCGATTCGCTCTGCACCAGCAGGTCATAGGCCTTCTTGTCGCGGTAGGGACCGTCGGCGCCATAGCCGGAGATATCGCAAACGATCAGGCGCGGAAAGCGCGCGCTCAGCGCCTCGTAATCAAGCCCCAGACGCGCCGCCGCACCCGGCGCCAGGTTCTGCACCAGCACATCGGCGCGCGCCAGCAGCGCGTCCAGCACTGGTGCCGCCTGCGCGTGCTTGACGTCCATCGTCACGCTCTCCTTCGAGCGGTTGGTCCACACGAAGTGCGAGGACAAGCCGCGCACCCGGTTATCGTAGGCGCGCGCGAAGTCGCCCACGCCGGGGCGCTCGATCTTGATCACGCGCGCGCCGAGGTCGGCCAGCTGGCGGGTGCAGAACGGCGCGGCAATCGCCTGCTCCAGGGATACGACGGTGATACCTTGCAGCGGTTGGGACATGGCTGGACTCGTTGATGCTTGGGTACGTGGGGGTGGAGGCCGGCGGCGCGAAAGCGCGAAACCGGCCGGCCAGCCCACAATCTAGCGCCTGGCGGCATCCGCTGGGAAATAGGGAATGCCTAGTCGCCCATAAGTAGAATAAATACCTCACACGGGAAACGCCAAACCAAGGACACCCAATGGATATCCGCTCCATGCGCTACTTCGTGGCCATCGTCGACCACGGCAGCCTGACCCGCGCCGCGGAAGCGGTGTGCGTGGCGCAGCCGGCGCTGAGCCAGCAACTTGCCGCGCTGGAGGCCGAATACGGCGTGCCGCTGGTGCACCGCGGCCCCAAGGGCGTGAAGCCGACCGAGGCCGGCAAGACCCTGTACCGGCATGCGCGCACCATCCTCAAGCAGGTGGAAAGTGCCGGCGCCGACGTGCGTGCGGCGGGCGCCGAGGTCTCCGGCGCGGTGGCCATCGGCTTGCCCACCACCGCCGCCGCGGCCTTTGGCATGCCGCTGATCCGGGCGGTGCGGGCGCGCTACCCGCAGGTACGCCTGCAACTGTTTGAGAGCATGAGCGGCTACATCTCGGAGCTGCTCAACAACAACCGGCTCGATTTCGCCATCCTGTTCCGCGACACGGCTTCGCGCGCGGTGGAACCCGAAATGCTGGCCAGCGAGTCGCTGTACCTGATCGGCAACCCGCCCGAGGCGCCAGACGCCGCCGGCCGCCGCCGTGCCCGCCGCGACACCATCGCGCTCAGGCAACTGGCGGGCGTGCCGCTGGTCCTGCCGAGCGGCTCGCAGGGCCTGCGCGAAGTGCTGGAGCGCGGCTTCGCGCAGGCTGGCGCGGCACTCAATGTGGTAGCCGACCTGGACTCCCTGCCCTTCCTGCTGGGCGCAGCGCGCGAAGGGTTGGCCTGCACCATCCTGCCGGCCTCGGCGGTAGACCCGAGCGATGCCGCCATGCCCACGCGCCTGATCCTGCCCGAGTTGCGCCGCACGCTTTCGCTGTGCTGGCCCCGCGCGCTGCCGCGCACGCGCGCGGCGGAAGCGGTGGCCGAGATCCTGCGCGAGATCGTCGACGCGCGCATCGCCCAGGGCGGCTCGCTCAAGCCAGCGCCGGGCGCCGCCCAGCCAGGCTCAGYGGAATAAATAAATCTTATGGCGGTAGTCGGCGATTGAATTTCTCCGGCGCAAAACCCTCGTGTAGAGTCGCTGCCAGCGACAGGCAAGGCGTAGCCATCGGCAGGAAAAGACTGCTATGCCGCCATCCCAACATCGAGGAGACACCATGCAACGCACCCGCCATGTCCTGGCCGGCATCGCCGCGGCGATTTCGCTGTTCGCCGGCGCCGCCGCGCAGGCCGAGACTTATCCCGCCAAGCCTATCCAGATGATCGTGCCGCAGGCGCCGGGCGGCACCAACGACATCGTCGCGCGCCTGGTGGCGGCCGACCTGTCGCAACGCCTCGGCCAGCAGGTGGTGGTGGARAACCGCCCCGGCGCCGGCGGCAATATCGGCACGCAGACGGCCGCGCGCTCGGCGCCCGACGGCTACACCCTGCTGATGACCATCAGCAGCACCCAGGCCATCAACCCGTCGCTGTACCGCCAGGTGCCGTTCGATCCGGTGCGCGATTTCGAGCCGATCTCGCCGGTGGCGAGCGTGCCCAATGTGCTGGTGGCCAAYCCCGCCTTTCCCGCCAGGACGCTGCCCGAACTGATCAGCATGGCCAAGGCCAAGCCGGATTTCTACCGCTATGCCTCCGCCGGCAACGGCACGCTCAACCACCTGCTGGGCGAAATGCTCAACAGCATGGCCGGCATCAAGCTGGAGCACGTGCCCTACAAGGGCGTGGCGCCGGCGCTCAACGATGTGCTTGGCAATCAGGTGCCGCTGGCCTTCGCCAGCCTGCCCTCGGTGCTGGCGCATATCAAGGCCGGCAAGGTGCGCGCGCTCGGCGTCAGCTCCGCCAGGCGCTCGCCGTTCGCGCCAGACATCCCGGCCATCGGCGAGACCGTGCCCGGCTACAGCGGCGACCTGTGGGTCGGCCTGTTCGCGGTCAGGGGCACGCCGAAGGAAGTCACGCAAAAGCTCGCGCAGACCATGCAGGCCGCGCTCGCCGACAAGACGCTGCGCGACAAACTGGCGGCGCAAGGCGCCGAAGTCCTCGCCGGCACGCCGCAGCAGTTCGGCGCCATGCTCAAGGCCGATCTCGACAAATGGGCGGTGATCGTGAAGAAGTCCGGGGCGCAGGTGGATTGACGACGCTGCCGCCTGGCTGATCAGCCAGGCTGGCCATTCAACTATCGCGCCGAGAACATCACCCAAAGGTCCGTCGGCATCATCGTAAAGCCGAAAGCCTCCCCGACCGGGCCCGACTCGGGCGCGTGGCGGATGTCAAAGTTCTGGCAGACCATCGAAATCGCCGCCTTGGCCTCCAGCAGCGCGAGACTGCGTCCGGGGCACAAGCGCGGTCCCGAGCCGAACGGCACGAAGCCGCTGCGATGCTGGGCCGCCGGAGTGGCGCCCAGCAGCCAGCGCTCCGGCCGGAACTCGCGGGCTGCGGGAAAGTTGTGCTCCTGCAGTGCATTGGGCCGGTTCACCAACACCAGCAGCGTCCCGCGCGGCACCCGGACGCCGCCCACTTCCACGTCTTCATTCGGTTCCAGGAAGAAGAGCGGCGCGACCGGCTTGAGCCTCAACGACTCGTGCGCGACCGCCTCCACGTACACCAGCCTGGCGGCATCCCGCATGTCCTGCAGGACGTCCGCCTGCCTCAGCACTATCCCCACCTCCTCCTGCATCCTGCGCTGCACCTCCGGGTGGCAGCACATGAAGTACATCATCCAGGCAACGGTATTGGCGGTCGTATCCTCGCCCGCTACGAGTATCGTGAAGATATTCGCGAACAGTTCCTCGTCGTCCAGCGGCGCCTGCCCCGTCTGCTGGGCCACCAGCATCGCCTCCAGGAAATTGGCCGGCTGCGCGGCAAGCTCCGGCGCCCGCGCCAGCCGCTCGCGGGCCGCGGCGATGAACTCGCCGATGATCTGGTGGATTGCCGCGAGGGCGCGGTCGAACGAGCGATCCGCCGGGAGCCTGACATAGTGCCAGTACGGGAATGGCGCATTGACGCGCCGGTTCACCATCGGCAGGATCTGTTCGAGATGCTGCTGGATGACCTCGCCCTCGCGCTCCAGCGTGTTGATGTCGTAGCCGAAGGCCAGGGCGGTTGTCACATCTACCGTGTAGCGCATCAGGTCGTGCTGCACATCCACCCGCCGCCGCTGCGCGGCCGCCTTATGCCAGCGCCGCTCCAGCCTGCGCGTGACGCTGGCCAGCATCGGCAAGAAGGCACGCAGCCGGTGCGCGTCCAGCGCCTGCGCCACCGGCCGGCGCTGCCTGCGCCATACCTCGCCCTCGGCGGAGAACACGCCTAGCGCGCCCATCTCCAGCGCCACCGCCTCCAGCGCGCCGATACGGCGATAGGTCGCGGGCCGGTCGCGGAGGATCTTGTCGATCAATACCCCTTCGGCGATCACCAGGGCTGGCCGGTTCGCCATGCGGACGCAGAACAGGGGGCCGAATTCCTCGCACCATTGCTCGAAGACGAGATGCATCCGCTGCTGCTGCCATTGCAACTGCAGCGCGCTGCCCAACCAGGGCAGGCCTTTCGGACCGGGAAGCTCCGAGAGCGAGCGCAGGCCGGGGCCCGGGCCTGGGGATGGCGCTGCCGGATCCGGCAGCGCCTGCAGGCGCTGCCACGCAAGGATCTCGTCGCGGTCCGCCATGACCGCGCCGTCCTCGATGACGGCGGCAAACCGCTTCAGGCAGATTTCGGGCCGCTCGACAACGGTGCCGGTGCCGCAGTCGAAGCGCCAGCCGTGGCCGCGGCAAGTGAGCACGCCATGCTCGATGGCGCCTTCGGCCAGCAGCGTGCCCCGGTGCGGGCAATGCCCCTGGTAGACCAACGCGCCGCCGCCGTGCCCGATCACGACGAGATCCACGCCGTCGACCCTGGCAGGCAACGCAACATCGTCGCGCAGCTCCGAAGCGGCCGCGAGGCGCACCCGCGTCGAGGAAGCCTCGGGTCCCGCAGCCTCACGCGCCATTTCCATCGATTTCTCCCCTGGCCGGACTTCAAGCCAGACGGCATGCGCCGCTGAAACCGCCACTGTCCGGCTTGCGACGGCAGTGGCGCACATCGGCGTGGCAGCCTCTGCGGCAAACAGCCCGCCTGAAAGCAAGCATATACACCGCCAGCAGTCCTGCCCAAGCGCCGTTGACGCGCCTGCCGGGGCCACCGTGCCGAGACCACGCGGCCATCACATTAGCGTCGTCGACGCACAGGCGCGGCCAAACCAATGGGGCGGACCCATAAGAAAAGCGGGCCTCGGCCCGCTTTCTTCAATCCGCCGGCAGAAGTGGCAGAGGTCAGCGCACTGAAGCCTGCGCCGCGTGCCCGCGGCGGTTGGCCCAGACCAGCATCGCCACGCCAGCCAGGATCATCGGCAGGCTTAGCCACTGGCCCATGGAGAAGTTAAGCGCCAGCAAGCCAAGGAAGTTGTCCGGCTCGCGCGCGAACTCGGCGAGGAAACGGAAGCCCCCGTAGCCGATCAGGAACACGCCCGACACGGCGCCCATGGGCCGCGGCTTCCTGGCGAACAACCACAGGATGATGAACAGCGCCACGCCTTCGCCGGCGAACTGGTAGAGCTGGGAAGGATGGCGTGGGATGTTGTCGCCGGCCTGCGGGAAGATCATGCCCCAGGGCAGGTCGGTGGCGCGGCCCCACAGCTCGCCGTTGATGAAGTTGCCGATGCGCCCGGCCGCCAGCCCGCAGGGAATCATCGGCGCGATGAAGTCCGTGACCTCCATCCAGTGCCGCCCGCGCAGCTTGCCGAACAGCCACATCGCCACGACCACGCCCAGGAAGCCGCCGTGGAAGGCCATGCCGCCCTCCCACACCTTGAAGATCTCGAGCGGATGGCTCAGGTAGTAGTCGGCCTTGTAGAACAGCACGTAGCCCAGCCGTCCGCCCAGGATCACGCCCAGCACGCCGAAGAACAGCATGTCGTCCAGGTCCTTGACGGTCCAGCCCTGGGCCGCGATATGCGGCTGGCGGATGCGCAGGCGGCCAAACCACAGGAACATGATGAAACCGGCCAGGTACATCAGCCCGTACCAGCGGATGGCAAGCGGGCCGAGATGAATGGCGACCGGATCGAATTGGGGATGAATCAGCATGTGTGCCGTGGAATTGGGTTGAAGGAAGACCGCCGCAGACAAATTCGAACAACAAAATATGAAATACGCCCGGACGGTATCGGATGTCAGTGTTCAGCCTGCGGCCGTGCCGCGCGCCGGATGGCTACATTCGTGCCGGGCTCCGTGCCCGGCTTTATGCCAGCCAATTGCGTCAGCGTCATGGCAGACGCCAGCGCACCGGCAATCTCGATGAACGACCTCAGCACCGGGCTCACGCTGCCCGCTCCGGCCTCGCGCCACACCAGGCCGGTCTCGATATCGGGCCCGGCGTCGCGCAACGGCAGGTAGGACACACCGGTACGGCGAAGGTTGCAAAGCGACGCCGGCACCAGCGCCACCCCCATGCCGGCCGATACCAGGCTGACGATGGTCTGCATCTGGATAGCCTCCTGGGCAATGACCGGCGTAAGGCCTTCGCGCGCATAACAGCCCGTAATGATGTCATAAAACGCCGGCGCGCTTCGCCGGGGGAAGATGATGAGGGGCTCGTGCGCCGCATCCCTGAGGGAAACGCCGGCTGCCCCGGTGCCCTCCCCCGTCCCCGCGCGCCAGCCTTCCGGCACCGCCAGCACCAGCGGCTCGCGCACCAGCGGCAGATAGGAAACGCCATGCGGCATCGCCGGCAACTGCGGGCGGATCACCAGCCCGGCGTCGATGGTGCCCTCCATCAGGGCCTCCAGCTGGATATCGCTGGTGGCCTCGCGCAGCTGCAGTTGCACATTGGGATGGCGCGCGCGAAAGCGCCGCAGCAGGTCGGGCAGGATGCCGTAGTCGGCCGTGCTGACAAAGGCCAGCGAGAGCGTGCCGGCCTCCCCGCGCGCCAGCCGCTGGGCCAGCCCCGGCAGCGCGGCGGCGTCCGCCAGCACGCGCCGCACCTCGGGCAGCCATTGCTGGCCGGCCGGCGTGAGCGCCACCGAGCGCCGCGTGCGGGCGAACAGTTGCACCCCGATCTCCTCTTCCAGTGCCTGGATCTGCTGGGARAGCGGCGGCTGGGTCATGGCCAGGCGCCGCGCGGCACGGCCGAAATGTAACTCCTCCGCCACCGTCACGAAGTAGCGCAGCTGGCGCAGGTCCACATCGGCTCCTGATATGTTTATCGACTCAATAAAGGTTGAATAATATATTTGACAGCATAAAAGGCAAGCGGCATGCTCTCGTCCACAACATGGCAAGAGCCTGCCCGGTCCCCGGCTACCTCGGGGCGCCCCTCGCAGGCCGGCACATTCCCCCGGAGATTCCCATGGCATACAACAAACGTTCGCAGAACATCACGCAAGGCGTGGCGCGCTCCCCCAAYCGYTCGATGTACTACGCGCTSGGCTACMAGAAGGAAGACTTCGACAAGCCGATGGTRGGCATCGCCAAYGGCCACTCSACCATCACSCCGTGCAACTCCGGCCTGCAACGGCTGGCCGACGCCGCCGTGGACGCCATCAAGGCCGCCGACGCCAACCCGCAGATCTTCGGCACCCCGACCATCTCGGACGGCATGTCGATGGGCACCGAGGGCATGAAGTACTCGCTGATCTCGCGCGAAGTCATCGCCGACTGCATCGAGACCGCGACCCAGGGCCAGTGGATGGACGGCGTGGTCGTGATCGGCGGCTGCGACAAGAACATGCCGGGCGGCATGATCGCGCTGGCGCGCACCAATGTGCCGGGCATCTACGTGTACGGCGGCACCATCAAGCCGGGCAACTGGAAGGGCAAGGACCTGACCATCGTGTCGTCGTTCGAAGCCGTGGGCGAATTCACCGCCGGCCGCATGAGCCAGGAAGACTTCGAGGGTGTCGAGAAAAATGCCTGCCCATCGTCGGGTTCGTGCGGCGGMATGTACACCGCCAACACCATGAGCTCCTCGTTCGAGGCGCTGGGCATGTCGCTGCTGTACTCGTCGACCATGGCCAACCCGGACCAGGAAAAGGTCGACAGCGCCGCCGAATCGGCGCGCGTGCTGGTCGAAGCCATCAAGAAGGACATCAAGCCGCGCGACATCATCACGCGCAAGTCCATCGAGAACGCGGTCGCGCTGATCATGGCCACCGGCGGCTCCACCAACGCCGTGCTGCACTACCTGGCGATCGCCCACTCGGCCGAAGTGGAATGGACCATCGACGACTTCGAGCGCATCCGCCGCAAGGTGCCGGTGATCTGCAACCTGAAGCCCTCGGGCCAGTACGTGGCGACCGACCTGCACCGCGCCGGCGGCATCCCGCAGGTCATGAAGATCCTGCTCAAGGCCGGCCTGCTGCATGGCGACTGCCTGACCATCACCGGCCGCACCCTGGCCGAGGAACTGGAAAACGTGCCGGACACCCCGCGCGCCGACCAGGACGTGATCCTGCCGATCGAGCGCGCGCTGTACAAGGAAGGCCACCTGGCCATCCTGAAGGGCAACCTGGCTCCGGAAGGCGCGGTCGCCAAGATCACCGGCCTGAAGAACCCGGTCATCACCGGCCCGGCCCGCGTGTTCGAGGACGAGCAAAGCGCCATGGACGCCATCCTGGCCGACAAGATCAATGCCGGCGACATCCTGGTGCTGCGTTACCTGGGTCCCAAGGGCGGCCCCGGCATGCCTGAAATGCTGGCCCCCACCTCGGCCATCATCGGCAAGGGCCTGGGCGAGTCGGTCGGCTTCATCACCGACGGCCGCTTCTCGGGCGGCACCTGGGGCATGGTGGTCGGCCACGTGGCGCCGGAAGCGTACGTGGGCGGCAACATCGCGCTGGTGCAGGAAGGCGACTCGGTCACCATCGACGCGCACAAGCTGCTGCTGCAACTGAACGTGAGCGACGAAGAACTGGCCAAGCGCCGTGCGGCATGGAAGCAGCCGGCACCGCGTTATACGCGTGGCGTGCTGGCGAAGTTCTCCAAGCTGGCTTCGACGGCAAGCAAGGGCGCAGTGACGGACTGAGGCTGAGTGCTTTGGCGCCGGAAAGGAAAAGCCCGCGAGCGATCGCGGGCTTTTTTTTGTGCGGCGGAGACTCGAACACCCGCCTGGCCTGTTCGTCGGCTTCGTTCCGTGCCTGGGGCTTTCACATGCCGCCCGGATCCCGCTCAATTTCTTCCAGCGTGGCATCCAGCCACTCCACCAGCCGGGCCTCCAGCGACTGCGTCAGTTCCGACGCCAGCTGCGCGGTCAGCGGGGCTAGCCGCGATTGCAGCGTGGCCTCCGTATGGGCCTCCACCACCTGCGGCCACTCGGTGCGAAAACGCATCATCACGCGCGTCAGCAACTCGCTGCGCACCGCGCGCAGTTCGTCCGCGCTGGGCGGCGGGCTGGCGTGGGCTGCGGCATGGGAAACCGAATAGGCACCGTCCCGGGCGGATGGGGTGGGCTGGTGCAGCGCGGGCACCTCGACGGCGGGAATGCCCGCCCCCGCCTCGCGCGGCACGACGACATGGGTCAGCGCACCGGGCCAGCTGATATCGGGAGCGGGCTGGGCATGGCTTCGGCCGCCAGCCTCGGCTTCCGACCGGGCGACCGTGCCCGCGCCCGGCCCGTCCTGCACCGGCGGCCTGGCGCCGTCGGCAGGCAGGTCGATCACCTCGGTCAGCAATGGAATGCTGTCGTTGGGCCCGATGCGCGGGATCACGCGCGAGGTGGTGCGTTCGGTCATGCGGCGTCCCCCTTGCCCTGGCTGGCCTGTGCGATATCGTGGTGGGCCAGCGCATAGCCACGTTCGCGGTAAAGGCGGAAACGCTCGCGCCCCGCGGCCCGGTCGCCGGCGTCGCTGCCGACCACCTCGATCATGCGCTCGAAACTGGCGAATTGCGCGGGCGTCTCAACACTGAGGTTGATCAGCAACTGGTGATGCGGGGCCTGGTCCAGCCTGGCTGCCAGCACGATCGGCGTCACGCCGGCATGCGGGCTGTCGACGCCGCAATGGGGCAGGAAATCCAGCGCGGAGAATGTCCACAAGCGCGCATCGAGCTGCGCCAGCTGCTCCGGCGCGCCGTGCACCACCAGCTTCTGGCCGGCGCCGTAGGCCTTGCGGATCAGCCGGCAAGCGTAGCCGAGCTTGTCGGGCACGTTGCTGTGGAAATCGATACGCGTCATGGGTGAAAACCAATCCTGTGAAGATGAAACCGGGCGGGCCGGCGCCGGAAGGCGGCGCCGGCCCGCCCCGCCGTCAGCCGGCGCGATCCATCAGGAACTGCGTCAGCAACGGCACCGGACGGCCGGTGGCGCCCTTGGCGGCGCCGCTCTTCCAGGCCGTGCCGGCGATGTCCAGGTGGGCCCAGTCGTACTTTTCGGTATAGCGCGCCAGGAAACAGGCCGCGGTCACGCTGCCGGCCGGGCGGCCGCCGATATTGGCCATGTCGGCGAAGTTGGACTTGAGCTGGTCCTGGTAGTCATCGTCCAGCGGCATGCGCCAGGCGGTGTCCATGGCCTTGCGGCCGGCTTGCAGCAGTTGATCCGCCAGGCCGTCGTTGCGGGCGTAGAGGCCGCTGTTGACGTGGCCCAGCGCGATGATGCAGGCGCCCGTCAGGGTTGCCACATCCACCACGGCGGCCGGCTTGAAGCGCTCCACATAGGTCAGCGCGTCGCACAGGACCAGGCGGCCTTCGGCGTCGGTGTTGAGTATCTCGATGGTCTGGCCGGACATGCTGGTGACCACGTCGCCGGGCTTGGTGGCGTTGCCGGACGGCATGTTCTCGCAGGTGGGGACCACCGCGATCACGTTCAGCTTGAGGCCCATCTCGGCCACCGCCTGCAGCGTGCCCAGCACCGAGGCGGCGCCGCACATGTCGTATTTCATCTCGTCCATGCCCTCGCCGGGCTTGAGCGAGATACCGCCGGTATCGAAGGTGATGCCCTTGCCCACCAGCACCACCGGCGCCTGTTTGGCCGAGGCGCCGTCGTAGCGCAGCACGATGAACTGGGGCGGCTCGACGGCGCCCTTGGTGACGGCCAGGAAGGCACCCATCTTGAGGGCTTCCAGCTGCTTGCGGCCCAGCACTTCCACCTTGAGCTTGTGGCGCTTGGCGATGCCGCGCGCGGTGTTGGCCAGGTAGGTCGGGGTGCAGATATTGGACGGCAGGTTGCCCAGGTCCTTGGTCAGCTCCATGCCGTTGGCGATGGCCGCGCCGCGCACCACGGCCTGGGCCGCCGCTTTGGCGTCGGCCGCGTCGACCGTCAGCACCACCTTGCGCAGGCCAGGCAGCTTGTCATTGCCGTTGCCGGCGCCGTTGCCCTTGGCGTTGGCGCGCTTGAGCCCGGGATGGCGCTCCAGCAGGCGGTAGCCGGCTTCGCGGATCAGCGTGACGGTGGTAACCAGGCGCCAGGCCAGGTCGCGGGCATTGCCGGCCTGCTGGGGCGCCTGCTGCTGGGCGAGGCACCACAGCACATTGGCGGCACGCGTGCCGGACAAGGCACGCAGGGAAGTGCGCACGGCTTCGGCGAATGCCTTGTCGCCGAACTCGGCTTCCTTGCCGAATCCCACCAGCAGCACGCGGGCGGCGCCCACGCCGGCCACTTCGTGCAGCATCAGCTGCGTACCGCGCTTGCCCTCGAAATCGCCGAGCTTGACGATGCGGGACACCAAGCCCTTTGTCGCCACGTCAAGTGCCTTGGCCACGCCGGCCAGGCTCTGACCTTCAAACAGGCCCACTACCAGGCAATCGGTCTTGGTCGCCAGGAAACCATTTTGGCCCGCTTTGCTCCAATCCAGGGCTTTTGTGCTAAATTCCATCGCGCTTCCTTCCAGGGGCTCGTCCACCACGAAAGCTCCTATTATCCGCGATTTGCTGCCGGCGGTCCGCTATGCTTGCTAGCAAGCACCTCCGGCACCGACATCGCCCGCGCCGGCCGGCAGCCCGGAACCGACTCCGCATGATCTTTCAACAAGCCTTGCGTCGCGAGCTCGCCTACACCGCCGGCGCGGTGTTCCTGGTCATGCTGACTTTCATGCTGACCTCGCTCGTCATCCGTATCCTGGGCATGGCCGCCAACGGCAAGGCCAGCCCCAACGACGTGCTGATGCTGATCGGCCTGGCCACCATCGGCTACCTGTCCATTTTGCTGTCGGCCACGCTGTTCATCTCCACCCTGATCGTGCTCACGCGCTGGTACAAGGATTCGGAGATGGTGGTGTGGTTCTCGGCAGGCATCTCGCTGCGCGACCTGGTCAAGCCGGTGCTGCAGTTTGCCGCGCCCTTCATCATCCTGTCGCTGCTGCTGGGTATCTTCGCCTGGCCGTGGGCCAACCAGCAGACCTCCTTGTTCCGCGACCGCTTCGAGCAGCGCGGCGTGCTGTCGATGATCGCCGCCGGCCGCTTCATCGAGCCGGCCAAGGGCAACTATGTGCTGTTTATCGAAGGCATCGACGCCGACATGAAGTACGCGCGCAATGTCTTTGTCGCCAACGCCGAAGCCGACAAGATCGGCGTGGCGCTGGCCCACCAGGGCCAGTTCCAGACCCTGCCGAACGGCGACCGCATGGTGGTGATGGAAAACGGCCGCCGCTATGCCGGCACGCCCGGCAAGCTCGACTACCGCATCGTCGAGTTCGACCAGTACGCGGTCAAGGTGGACAGCAAACCACCCGAGGCGGAAGGCGACATCCCGACCAAGAGCCGCGACACCATCGACCTGCTGCGCAACCCCACCAACGAGAACCTGGGGGAGTTGCTGTGGCGCCTGTCGCTGCCGCTGCTGGCCTTCAACTTCGTACTGATCGCCATCCCGCTTGCCTATGTCAACCCGCGCCTGGGCCGTTACACGCCGCTGGTCTTCGCGGTGCTGATCTACCTGACCTACAGTAACTTGATCAATCTCTCGCAGGCCTGGGTGCGCTCCGGCTCGATCCCGTTCTCCCTGGCCTGGTGGCCATTCCACCTGCTTGCCCTGCTGGGCGCGGTGATGCTGTTCCGCTACCGCCAGAACCGCAGCCTGGGAGGCTGGCGTGCCGTCTTCGGCCTGCCCCGCAAGGGCGGCAACACGGGGAGCCAGGCATGAGGGTATTGCGGGTCTACGAGCGCTATTTCGGGCAGCTGATCTACGGCGTTTTCGCCTTTATCCTGTTTGCGGTGCTGGCGCTGTTCGTGTTTTTCGACATGCTCAGCGAACTGGAGAGCGTGGCCGGACGCTACACCTCGCTGGTGGCGTTCTTCCACGTCATCCTGCAAGCGCCCACGCGCATCTATGAGGTGCTGCCGATCGCCGTGCTGATCAGTGCGATCTATGTCTTCTCGCAACTGGCCAGCCAGTCGGAATACACGATCTTCCGGGTGGCCGGCCTGAATACGCGCCAGGCGCTGTTCTCGCTGTTCAAGCTGGCGGTGCCGCTGGCCATCGCCACGTTTATCTTCGGCGAGTTCATCGGCCCCAAGGCCGAGCAATACGCGCAGAAGATCAAGCTGGAAGCACTGGGCGCCACCGTCTCCGCGGGTTTCCGCTCCGGCGTGTGGGTCAAGGACCGCGACCGCGACGCCACCTTGGGCCATGAGGTCACCCGCTTCGTCAACGTGGCCGGCCTGCGGCCCGACCAGAGCATCACCGGCGTCACCATCTACGAATTCGACCAGCAATACCGGCTCAGCGTGATCCGCGTGGCCAAGGAAGGCCGCTACCAGGGCAACCAGTCCTGGCAGCTCACCGGCGTCACCGAAACCCATTTCCTGGATTTGCCCAGGGGCGAGCCGGGCAAGGCCGACACCCTGGCGCCGGTCTTCCGCGGCGAGCAGCGAAGCGTACCCAGCCTGGCCATGCGTTCCGAACTGACGCCGCAGATCCTGTCCGTGCTGCTGGTGGAGCCCGAGCGCATGTCCACGCTGGACCTGTTCCGCTATATCCGCCACCTGCGCGACAACAAGCAGGACACCCAGCGCTATGAAATCGCCTTCTGGAAGAAAGTGATCTACCCGCTGACCCTGTTCGTGATGGTGGCGCTGGCCCTGCCCTTCGCCTACCTGCACGCGCGGGCCGGCGCCGTGGGCGTCAAGGTGTTCGGCGGCATCATGCTGGGGCTGTCGTTCCACCTGTCCAACACGCTGTTTTCGCACGTGGGGCTGTTGCATACCTGGCCGCCGATCGTCTCGGCGCTGATACCCGGCACGCTGTACCTGCTGGTGGCGCTTGGCGCGTTGCGCTGGGTGGACCGGCATTAAGACCCGCATCGAGGCCCGAAGATGACCGCGACCCCCGCCCCCCTTGCGCGCCAGGCCCTGGTGCTGTTCGGCCACGGTGCGCGCGACGTGCGCTGGCGGGAGCCGTTTGACCGGCTGCACGCCAAGCTGGCCGCTGCCTTGCCGGACAGCGCCGTGCGGCTGGCGTTCCTGGAACTGATGACGCCTTCGCTGCCGGACACGCTGGCCGAACTGGCTGCGGCCGGCGTTGCCGATATCAATGTGGTGCCGGTCTTTTTTGGCCAGGGCGGGCATCTGCGGCGTGACCTGCCGGCACTGCTCGACGACTGCCGCCAGCGGCTTCCGGGGGTGACGATCCGTTGCGCCACGGCGGTGGGAGAGGATGAGAGCGTGCTGGATGCGATTGCGGCCTACTGCGTGGGGACGCTTGCCAGCAGCAAAGTCTGACGCAGGCGCGCCACGAAAGCCCAAAGAAAAAGCCGGACAACGCCACCTACGTTGTCCGGCTTTTTCACATCGCGCCCACGATTCAGGCTGCGCGAGTTTCCCCGTACGACACGCCGCCATCGGCATCCTGCGGCACCGCCTCGCTGGCCCGCGAAGCCAGCGCCTCGCCAATCATCAACAGGCTGGGATGGGTCGGATCGATCCATGCCGCCGCCTCGCCCGCCGCCATCTGGCGCAGCGTGAACTGCCTGCTGCGCTGGTGCGCCGACGTCGCGGCCTCGACCACCCAGGCGGGCGTGGAAGCCGGCTTGCCATGCGAGATCAACTGCGCCGCAATGGACGCGGCCTGATCGCGGCCCATGTAATACACCAGCGTATCGGCCTTCACATCGGCCTCCACGTCGACCGTGTCGGCTGCCTTGGACTGCGTCGCAAAGGCCACGCTGCGCGATACGCCGCGCTTGGTGAGGGGCTTGCGGATGGCGGACGCGGCCGCCAGCGCGGCGGTAATGCCCGGCACGACCTCATACTCGATGCCAGCTTCTTCCAGCGCCTGCAATTCCTCGTCGGCGCGGCCGAACAGCATCGGGTCGCCGCCCTTGAGGCGCACCACGCGATCATGCTTGCGGGCCTGGTCGACGATCTGGCGGTTGATGAACAACTGCGCGGTGGAGCGTTGCCCGCACCGCTTGCCCACCTCGATCAGCTGCGCCTGCGGACACCATGCCAGCATCTCGGGCGACACCAGCGCATCGTGCAGCACCACCTGGGCTTCGCCCAAAAGCCGTGCACCGCGCACCGTAATGAGGTCCGCGGCACCGGGACCTGCCCCGATCAGGTAGACCTTGCCCATGCCATGCTCCTTCGCGTTCGCTTGATCAGTTCATTCGCCTTAAGCGAACGCACGGATCATGCCTGCGGCCACCGTGTGGTTGGTCGCCTCGTCGATCAGCACGAAAGCGCCGGTCGCCGGGTTGTCGCCGTATGCATCGCAGACGATGGGCTTTTGCAGCGAGATCTGCACCGAGCCGATATCGTTCAGGCCGATGTCGTGGCGGCCGGTTTCGTGCAACAGCGTGTGCACATCCAGCACGCGGTCCACAGACGAGACGCGCGCAAACACGCTGGCCGTGGTGTGCTTGAGCACGTACTTGCGGGCCGGGTTGAGCGATTCGTCGTCGAACCAGCACAGGTCGGCGGTCAGCTTCTTGGCCGAAACGCTGTCCGCGCCGGCGGCAACGAACATATCACCGCGTGACACATCCACATCTTCCGACAGGCGCACCGTGACGGTCTCGCCTACGCTGGCCGATTCGGCCACGCCATTGGGCGTCAGCACCTCGGCCACCACGGCATCGCGATTGGTCGGCAGCACGCGCAGCTTCTGGCCCACGCGCACGGTGCCTGCCTCGACCCGGCCGGCATAGCCGCGGAAATCGTCCGCCTGGGCGCCGTCCTGGCGAATCACCAGCTGCACCGGGAAACGCAACGCATCGTCGCCTTCGGACGCGGCTTCTTCCACCGGCAGCGCTTCGAGCAGCGGCAGCAGCGGCTCGCCCTGGTACCACGGCATGGCCTGGCTGGCGTTGACGATATTGTCGCCACGCAGCGCCGATACCGGCACGTAGCGCACGTCCTTCAGGCCCAACTGGGCAGCCAGTTCGGTGTAGGCGTCGCGGATCTGGTTGAAGCGCTCTTCGCTGAACTCGACCAGGTCCATCTTGTTGACCGCCACGATCACATGCTGCAGCTCCAGCAGCTTGAGAATGGCCGAATGGCGCTTGGTCTGGGCCAGCAGTTCGGCGCGGCCGTCGGTCACGGTCACGCGGGTGGCGTCGACCAGCACGATGGCGGCATGCGCGGTGGACGCGCCCGTCACCATGTTGCGGGTGTACTGCTCATGCCCCGGCGTGTCCGCGATGATGAACTTGCGGCGCGCGGTGGAGAAGTAGCGGTAAGCCACGTCGATGGTGATGCCCTGCTCGCGCTCGGCTTCCAGGCCATCGGTCAGCAGCGAGAAATCGATCTGCTCGCCGGCGGTACGCTTGTTCTTGGCCTTGGTCAGCGCGGTCAGCTGATCGGACAGCACAGCCTTGCTGTCATACAGCAGGCGGCCAATCAGCGTGCTCTTGCCATCGTCGACCGAACCCGCGGTGATAAAACGCAGCAGGCCTTGGTGTGTTGCTTGGGTGCTCATGTCAAATCCTTTCTTCTTCCCTCTCGCAGCGCTCGCTCCGGCGCATAGGCGGGAGGCAGCGCTAGGCGCGTGAGGGCGACGTGTACATTGGTACACGAGCACTCTCGCAACGACGCGATGTGCCCGCCTATGCGTCCGGGTTAGAAGTAGCCTTCTTTCTTGCGGCGTTCCATGGACGCTTCGCTCGTCTGGTCGTCCATCCGCGTCGCGCCGCGCTCGGTGATTTCGGTCACGGCCGTCTCGGCGATGATCTCGATCGGCGAGGCCGCAACGCTGGCCACAGGGCAGGTGCAGCTGATGTCGCCCACGGTGCGAAAACGCACCGAGATCACTTCGCTGACGTCGCCGTCTTGCTTCGGCGTGATCGGCGTGACCGGCACCAGCAGGCCGTTCTTCTTCACCACTTCGCGCTGGTGCGCGTAGTAGATCGGAGGCAGCTCAAGCTCTTCACGGGCGATGTACTGCCACACGTCCAGCTCGGTCCAGTTGGAGATGGGGAACACGCGCATCTGTTCGCCGGCGGCCATGCGGGCGTTATACAGACTCCACAGTTCCGGGCGCTGGGCCTTCGGGTCCCACTGGCCGAACTCGTCGCGGAAGGAGAAGATGCGTTCCTTGGCACGCGCCTTTTCTTCATCGCGGCGGGCACCGCCCATCAGCGCGTCGTACTTGTTGGCCTCGATGGTTTCCAGCAGGGTCACGGCTTGCGCGGCATTGCGCGAGTCGGTTTCCTTGCGCAGGCGCACGGTGCCGCGCTTGATGGAATCTTCCACATGGCCCACCACCAGGCGCGCACCGAGCTCGGCCACGCGCTGGTCGCGGAAAGTGATCACTTCCGGGTAGTTGTGGCCGGTATCGATATGCACCAGCGGGAACGGCAGTTCGGTCTTGCGGTCGCCCAGGCGGAATGCCTTGAGCGCCAGATGCAGCATGACGATCGAATCCTTGCCGCCCGAGAACAGCAGCGCCGGGTTGCGGCACTCCGCCACCACCTCGCGGATGATGTAGATGGATTCCGCCTCGAGCTTGTCGAGGTGATCGTTTTGCACTTGCAGCAGGTGCGCCACTTCCGGCGCGCCAGTCAGTTCGTTCATGATGCCCATTTCGTCTGGCCTCAATGCTTGATGTTCTGTTCGTGAAGCCCGCACTCTTTCGAGTCCTTGCTCTCCCACCACCACCGTCCGGCGCGCACATCCTCGCCGGCGCGCACGGCGCGCGTACAGGGCTCGCAGCCGATGCTGGGGTAGCCCTTGGCATGCAGCGCGTTGACCGGCACGTCATGCCGCTTCAGGTAAGCCCACACCTCGGCCTCGCTCCAGTCGGCGAGCGGGTTGAACTTCGGAATGCCGCGCGCCTCATCCATTTCCTCGAACGGCAGCTCCGAGCGCGTCACCGCCTGCTCGCGGCGCTGGCCGGTCAGCCATGCGTCCGCATGCGACAGCGCGCGGTTCAACGGCTCCACCTTGCGGATGCCGCAGCAGCTCTTGCGCAGGTCCACGCTGTCGTAGAACGCGTTCAGCCCGTGGTTCTTCAGGTAGTTCTCGATGGCCTCGGGGTCCGGCGTGAAGCGCTCGATGTCGTAGCCGTAGTGCGCCTTGACTTCGTCCAGCACCGCCAACGTCTCGGCGTGCAGGCGGCCGGTTTGCAGCGTGAACACGCGGATGCCCGCGCGCACCTGCTCGGAGCCGCGCAGGATCGCATCCGTCACCACCATGTCTTCGGCCGCCAGGCTGGAGGCAAAGCGGGCGCGAAAGAAGCTGCCGGCGATTTGCGCCAGGCGCAGGCCAAGCTCACGCTCCTTGGCTTCGAGATCCGCCACGCTGCCGGTGTACTCCGGCGCGGTCCACAGCGCCGGGGGACGCAGCGAAGAGACGGGAGCCTCGACGATAGCAATCTCGCTCATGCCGTTTCCTTGCCCAGCGCTTCGGCGCGGTTGCGGCGGAACAGCGGCAGCGGCTCGTCCACCGATGCCTGGTAGGCCACGGTGAATTCCGTGAAGCCCTTGATGGCGTCGTCGATGTTCTTGTCGGCGCGCACGGCGAAGGTGTCGAAGCCGCAGCGCTTCATGAAATTGAGCTGGTCGCGCAGCACGTCGCCGATGGCGCGCAGCTCGCCCTTCCAGTTGTAACGGGTGCGCAGCAGATAGGCGGTGGAAAAACCACGGCCATCGCGGAACACGGGGAAATCCACCGCCACCACGGCCACGCTGGCAAACGCGGCCTGCGCGTCGGCCGGCTCGTCTTCCGGCGCCAGCCAGATGCCGGTGACGTCGGCCGCGCGGCCAGCCAGTGCGCCGTCCTTGTGCGCCAGCCATGCGGTCAGCGGGAACAGCACGGCGTCCGTGCCTTGCGCGGCGGCGACGATCTGTTCGTCGGTCAGGGCCGCGCCCTCGGCACCGCGCAGCACGGTCCATGCGTCATCGATGATGACCGGGACCGGGTTGGCGCCTTCGCCGCGTTGCAGTTGAATAATCTTTGCCATGTCGTTTATCTCCGGTGCTCAGGCTTCGGCGCGTTCGCGCTGCTTGTCGGCATAGACGCGTTCCTTGAACGGGGCGATGCCGATACGGCCCAGCACGTCGATGAAGCGTTCGTCGTCATGGCGGTTGGCCACGAAGGTGTCGATGATGCGCGACACCACGTCGGGCATTTCGTCGGCCTTGAACGACGGGCCGATCACCTTGCCGATGGCGCTCTTGTTGCCTTGCGCGCCGCCCAGCGTGACCTGGTACCACTCCTCGCCGTCCTTATCCACGCCCAGCACGCCGATATTGCCCACATGGTGGTGGCCGCAGGCGTTGATGCAACCCGAGATGTTCAGCGAGATCTCGCCCAGGTCGTGCACGTAGTCCAGGTTGTCGAAACGCTCCTGGATGGCCAGCGCGATGGGGATCGACTTGGCATTGGCCAGCGAGCAGAAATCGCCGCCCGGGCAGGCGATGATGTCGGTCAGCAGGCCGATGTTGGCAGTAGCCAGGCCAGCCTTCCTAGCCTCCTGCCACAGCGCGTACAGGTCGCGCTTGCGCACGTCCGGCAGCACCAGGTTCTGCTCGTGCGCCACGCGCAGTTCGCCGTAGCCGTAGCGGTCGGCCAGGTCGGCCACCAGGTCGATCTGCGCATCGGTGGCATCTCCCGGGGGCGATGCCGGGCCGGGCTTGGTCGACAGCGTGACCGCGGCGTAGCCGGGCACCTTGTGCGCATGCACGCTGCGGCTCACCCAGCGGGCGAAGGCCTTTTCTTCCAGCAGGTGCTTTTCATACGAAGCATCGGTATCGGCCAGCTTGTCGTAGGCCGGGGGCGCGAAATACTGCGCCACGCGGTCGAACTCAGCCTGCGTGATGGTGGCGGGACCATCCTTGCTGTGCTGCCACTCTTCCTCGACTTCCTGCGCGAACTTCTCCGCGCCGATGGCCTTCACCAGGATCTTGATGCGAGCCTTGTACTTGTTGTCGCGGCGGCCATAGCGGTTGTACACGCGAATGGCCGATTCCACGTACGACAGCAGGTGCTGCCACGGCAGGTCGTCCTTGATCACCGAACCCAGGATCGGCGTGCGGCCCAGGCCACCGCCGGCCAGGATGCGCAGGCGCGTTTCGCCCTGGGCATTGCGGTAGGCGTAGATGCCGATATCGTGCATCTGCACCACGGCGCGGTCGTCGACCGAAGCGGAGATGGCGATCTTGAACTTGCGCGGCAGGAACGCGAATTCCGGCTGGAAGGTGCTCCACTGGCGCAGCAGTTCGGYCAGCACGCGCGGGTCCACGGACTCATCGGGCGCGACGCCGGCGAAGTGGTCGGTGGTGATATTGCGCACGCAATTGCCGGAAGTCTGGATGCCGTGCATCTCGACGCTGGCGAGTTCGGCCAGCACGTCGGGCACGCGCTCCAGTTCCATCCAGTTGTACTGGATGTTCTGGCGGGTGGAGAAGTGGCCATAGCCGCGGTCATACTCGCGCGCGATATGGCCCAGCATGCGCATCTGCTTGCTCGACAGCAGGCCGTACGGAATCGCCACGCGCAGCATGTAGGCGTGGCGCTGCATGTACAGGCCGTTCTGCAAGCGCAGCGGCAGGAATTCTTCCTCGGTCAGTTCGTCCGACAGGCGGCGGCGCACCTGGTCACGGAACTGGGCTACGCGCTCGTTGACGATGCGCTGGTCGTATTGGTCGTACTGATACATGGTGTGGGTCCGTTCAGTATTCGTTGAATTCAGGAGACGAGCTTGATGGCGACCAGCGTCAGCGTGGTAGCCAGCGCGGCGCGCACCAGCCGCTCGGGCAGCGCCCGCGACAGTTGCGCGCCCAGCCAGATGCCGGGGATCGAACCCACCAGCAAGGCCAGCAACAGCGTCCAGTTCACCGTGCCGAGCCAAACGTGGCCCAAGCCGGCAAGCGCCGTCAGCGGGACGGCGTAGGCGATATCGGTGCCAGCCACCTCGGCCGGCTTCATGCGGGGATACAGCAGGAGAATGAGCGTGGCGCCCACGGCACCCGCGCCGATCGAGGACACCGTTACCAGCACCCCGATCACGGCGCCCACCACCACGGTGGCAACCGCCTGGGCACGGCCTTCGAGCTGGAAGCGCGGGTTGCGTGCCAGCCACGCCAGCATCTGCTTGCGGAACAGGAGCGACAATACCGTCAGGATCACCGACACGCCGATGGTCAGGCGGATCGCGTGCAGCCACTGCGCGTTGAGTTCACCGGCGCTCTTGAGCACCAGGATGGCCACCACCGCGGCCGGCAGGCTGCCGATGCACAGGCGGCGCACCACCTGCCACTGCACATGGCCGTGGGCGCGGTGCGCCACCGTGCCGAAACCCTTGGTGATGGCGGCGAAGGCGAGGTCGGTGCCAACCGCCGTGGCCGGCGAGAAGCCGAACAGCAGGGTCAGCAGCGGCGTCATGAGCGAACCCCCGCCAACCCCGGTCAGACCGACGAGGACGCCTACTAGCAGACCGGAAACGGTATAGGCAAGAGACATTGGGGTTCACCAGGCCGGTGAGCGTCCGGGACTGCCTGGAAACGAGGCACGTGCGCGGAGGTTCCGACCGTTCATTAACAAAGTTCGAGAATCGTAATAAACTGGCCTCATATCTCAAACTAATAAGAAGTTGTTTGTTTATACGAACACGGATATATGAACCTGCACCAGTTCCGTTTTGTGCGCGAAGCCGTACGCCAGAACTACAACCTGACCGAAGCCGCAAAAGCGCTCTATACATCACAGCCCGGCGTCTCCAAGGCCATCATCGAGCTTGAGGAAGAGCTGGGCGTGGATATCTTTACCCGCCACGGCAAGCGCATCCGCAGCCTGACGGAGCCCGGCCGCCGCATTCTGGAGTCGGTGGAGAAGATCCTGCAGGAAGTGGAAAGCCTGAAACGGGTGGGCAAGGACTACGCCGCCCAGGACCAGGGCAACTTCACCATCGCCACCACCCACACCCAGGCGCGCTACGCCCTGCCCCGGGTGATCGCGGAGTTTACCAAACGCTACCCAAAAGTGCGCCTTTCAATACAACAGGGCAATCCGACGCAAATCGCCGACATGGTGCTGCACGACCATGCCGACATCGGGATCGCCACGGAAGGGATCTCCGCCGACAAGAACCTGATCTCCCTGCCCGGCTACCAATGGCAGCACGTGGTCGTCACGCCGCCCGACCATCCCCTGCTGGAAAAGAAGCACCTGGCGCTGGAAGACCTGATGGGCTACCCCATCATCACTTATGATCCGAACTTCGCCGGCCGCCCCAAGATCGACAAAGCCTTCGAGCTGCGCCACCTCAAGCCCGACATCATCCTGGAAGCCATCGACGCCGACGTGATCAAGACCTATGTGGAAATCGGCCTTGGCGTAGGCATCGTCGCCGGCGTAGCCTTTGACGCCGAGCGCGACCGCAACCTGCGCGGCATTCCCGCCGGACACCTGTTCGGCACCAATGTGACGCATCTGGCAGTCAAGCAAGGCGCCTACCTGCGCAGCTTTGTGTATACCTTTATTGAGTTGTTCTCCCCGACGCTGAACCGCAAGCTGGTAGAACAAGCCATGTCGGGCGACCACGAGGCGTACGAACTCTGAAGCACCCAATCCAGCGCGGCTGACCGGAACGCCACCAGCCGCGCCATGCCAGCCCTGCCAGGGCGCCCCGGCTTGCCAGCCGGCGCGCGGCGGGGCCGGATCGCCTTGAATGGCCAGCCCATGTTGGCCAGACTTATCCGCACAACCCCATTGGCCGCCATAAGTGGCCAGAAAGAAACTAATGACCGAGCAAGCCACCATCCACTGGACCGAAAACGGCGAAGAACGCAGCGCGAACTGGCGCTCCGAAGCCGGCGCGCCGCCGCCCAAGCGCGTCGTCATCGCCGACGACACCACCACCGGCGACACCGCCTACCGCCTCGCCTGCGAAGGCACCGCCATGCTCTGGCGCGGCGACTTCCAGAACGCCCGCCAGCTGCTGCAAGCGCTGGCCCGCCGCGCCGACAAGCCCAAGAAGGCCGCCAAGGCCTCCAAGGTGCCCAAGGCAAAGCCCACCCCGACCGAAGCCTTCCACCTGCACCGCCAGGCCCAGTCCCAGCGCGCCCGCACGCTCTCCATGCTGCTGCTGCCCTTTGACGCCGACCACCTGGTGCCGCTGCGCCGCTCGCCCGATGTGCGCGAGGCGTGCCTGGAAGCCTATGGGGAAGTCGATGCGCCGTATGTGGCATCGATGCGCGAACTGCTCGGACTGATCGGCGCGCACGAGTGGCGCAAGAAGGGTGTGGAGATTCCCGCGCTCGCTGAACGCATCCATCCGTACTACGGCGTCTTCTCGCCGGTGCGCGGCGAATACATCGATCTGGTCGCCAAGGCCCAGCTACCCGCCGGCGCCCTCAACCTCGCCTTCGACATCGGCACCGGCACCGGCGTGCTGGCCGCCCTGCTGGCCCAGCGCGGCGTCAAGCGCGTGATCGCCACGGACATGGACCCGCGCGCGCTTGCCTGCGCCAGCGACAACATCCACCGCCTCAAGGCGGCAGGCCAGGTGGAAGTGGTAGAGGCCGACCTCTTCCCGGAAGGCCGTGCGCCGCTGGTGGTGTGTAACCCGCCGTGGGTGCCGGCACGTCCGAACTCGCCGATTGAGCGCGCGGTGTATGACCCGGATTGCCAGATGCTGAAGGGATTTATTGCCGGGCTGGCTGATCATCTGGAGCCGAAGGGTGAAGGCTGGCTGCTGCTGTCTGATCTGGCTGAACACCTGGGGCTGCGTTCGCGGGACCAGTTGCTGGCGTGGATTGATGAGGCTGGGTTGAAGGTGCTGGGGCGGTTGGAGGTGAAGCCTAGCCATCCGAAGGCTACTGATATGACTGACCCGCTGCATGCTGCGCGGGCGGCTGAAGTGACTTCGTTGTGGCGCCTGGGTATTAAGTAAGCTGTAGCACGCTGACAAGCCGGGCGGCGCTCGCCGCCTCGGCTCAAAGACACCAGAGCCTCTCAACCTCCGCTCTGTTGTCTCCCCTCTCCCGTCTGCGGGAGAGGGGCGGGGGAGAGGGCGGGAGCTAGCAAGAGCGACGCGTCTCACCCTGCCACAAGCCCCCTCCTCCCCTACCTCAAAGCAATCCTTGCACCCGATTCAAAGCCGCATCCAATTGCCGCTTCAACGGCATCAGCAAGCAATGCAAACCGTGACTGTCTTCTACATCGTCACTGTCGTAATCCAGCAGTTTTAGAACGGAGCCGAGGCCTGCGCTTACGCGTAGCAGGTCGGCGCAGCCTTCCTGGGCGATGATCTGGGCGTCGCTGCGCAGAGCGTCTAGTTGGTACGCTAGCTCCTGCACGCTTAGCTTTGTGGGGGTGTCCGCTGGAAATGTGATGCGGATCAGGTCGGCGAGTAGGTCGGATTGCCGGGAGAGGGTGAGCGTGCGCTCGGGGTAATGCGAGACAGTTTGGAGAGCAAAGCAGTCGCTCCACCGCACGTCGTGCGGCTTGCTCAATGGCCGGTTGTGGCTGCCGGAAGCTGCCATTTGCGCTTGCCGCATGGCAGACAAGCAGCGGCCCCTCCTAAGGTGGGGTTCATTTGCCCCGGTATTCGTCCGTTTATCGTTGCGGGCCCGCATACCGTCAAGGCCCCTTTAACCCATCTGGAAGAAAGACATGAAGCAAAGCAAGATCGCCCTTGTTGCTACCCTCTGCGCCGCTGGCGCTCTATTGACCGGTTGCGAGACGACGAATTCGATCCCTTACAAGGCCTCCCCCGCCAATGTCATCGCCATCCAGCAGAGCCTGCAACCGAAGAAGGTCAGCGTTGCCGACGTCGGTCTGGCGCCGGGCGTCGATGAGAGCCCGCTGTGTCGTCTGAACGGTCCGGTAAGGGTAGCGCCGGGCAAGACGCCATCGCAGTACATCAAGGACGCCTTCCAGGAAGAGCTCCTGATGGCTCAATCCTATGACGTGAAAGGTGCCCCGATCGAGGGACGCATCGAAGAACTAAGTTTCAGCTCCGTGTCGCCTGCGTACTGGCAGATCACGATGGTCGTGAAGTCGACCGCTGACAAGGGCTATAAGGTCTCGGTCAAATATCCGTTCGACACGAGCTGGACTGCCGCCGGCGCGTGCAAAAACGTGGCTGACGCCTTTGGCCCCGCCGTGCAGGAACTGCTGAAGCAGGTTGTGACGAGCCCGCAATTCCCGGCACTGGCCGGGAAGTAAGGCGTTCTGCGGGACAGGCCCTCTCGCTTCGCTCCGGAGGGCGCGGCTGACATGCCGACGGCATGATGTCCGTTGGGCGGGCGCGTCACACTCCCGCGGCATGGCGGCTTGCGGCCGGAAGTTGCGTTTTTCCGTTATCGACCCCAATCCGGTCAGTCCAATTTCTACAAGCCGGCCATTCGTTCGTCGTGGCGTGCAATAAGGCTACTGTCCCAGCGAGAACGAACCGAAGCGGAAAATAGCAACGCCTACGCCAATCGCAGATCCCACAACACATCAAGTACGTGTTGCGTGGAACGCTCAACGTACCCCGCACGATGTGCGATGCCGAGCCGACGCCACAACGCCGGGCGCAGCGGACGCATGACAATGCGGCTGTCGGGCAATGGCGTAGTGGCCTCATGGGGCAACAGCGCCGCGCCGTAACCTGCCGCTACCAGACTCTTGATCGCGTCGTTGTAGTTGAGCTGAATGCGCGGAGCAGGATGGTGCCCCCCGGTCGCGAACCACTCCGCAGTCAGACGCGAGAGACGCGTGGTCGCGTCATTGAGAATCAGAGGTTGGGCGGCGAGCCATTCAGGCGTGACGCGGGCCGGACACCGCCAATGCGCCGGCACAAAGGCCATCACGGGGTCGCGGCGCCAAGGCTTTATCACGAGTCCGGCCACCGGGGGCTGAGGCAGTGCGATCAGCCCAACATCCAGCGTTCCATCCGCCAGTCGGGACAGCGTTTCATGCGAAGTGAGTACTGCAACCTGAATGTCGATAGCGGGATGTTGCTGGCGCAACACCTCAAGCGCTTGCGGCAACAGGTGCGCGATCACGCCAGTCGACGCACCGAGCCGCGCGCGCCCTTCGAGCCCCTGCACCTGGCGCTGAATATCGTCTAACGCCTGCTCCGCATCGGCCAGCAGTCGACGCGCGCGCTCCACCAGCACCTCTCCTATCGCCGACGGCCTGACATGTCCGCGCTTCCGTGACAGGAGTGGCGCCCCAATGCGGTCTTCTAGTTCAGCGATGTGGAGGCTGACCGTTGGCGGCGCCAGGTGCAACGCACGCGCCGCATCGGCAAATGAGCCACGGTCGGTAATGGCGACCAGAGTGCGCAAACGGTCCAGGCTGATCTCTCGCATGTCGGCGTCCAGATTCAGAAAAACTGAATATTCACGTTATGAAATACAACTTTCCCTATTCTAGCGGTCCATGGAACATAGGGGCTCGTTCTACTTGTTACAACACACAGTCACCGGAGTATTCCACGTATGAGCTCTCCCGTTGTTTTCATCGACGGCGACCAAGGCACCACCGGGTTGCAAATCCACGAACGGCTGCGCAACCGGACCGACCTTAGACTGTTCACGCTTGCCGCTGCGGAACGCAAAGATCCGCGGCGTCGCGCAGAAGCCATCAACGCCTGCGACATCGCCATCCTCTGTTTGCCTGATGCCGCCGCGCGCGAGGCCGTGGACGCCATTGTTAATCCTGCCGTCAGAGTCATCGACGCAAGTTCCGCCCACCGCACACAGCCGGACTGGACATACGGCTTTCCGGAAATGACGCTGGGACAGGCTGAGCGCATTGCGAACGCACGTCGGGTCACCAATCCCGGTTGCTATCCGACCGGTGCAATTGGCTTGCTGCGTCCCCTGTTGCAGGCTGGGCTCATACCAGGCAACTACCCTATCAGCATTCATGCGGTGTCGGGCTACTCCGGACGCGGGCGTGCCGGCGTGGAGGAACATGAGGGGCAGCGTGCCGTCAACGCGCCTTCATACCAGGTATATGGTCTGGAACTCGCGCACAAGCACACCCCGGAGATCCAGCAGCACGCCGGGCTCGCGCAGCGTCCCATCTTCGTCCCTGCGTTGGGTGCGTTCCGCCAGGGCATCGTGCTGACGGTGCCCTTGGAGTTGCGGCTGTTGGCACCCGACGTGGATGGCGCCACGTTACACGCATGCCTCGCACGCCACTATGCCGAGGCGGCCCACGTACATGTCTTGCCGCTGCACGAATCGTGCACCTTAAAGCACCTGGATCCGCAAGTGCTGAACGGTACGAACGACATGCGCTTAAGCGTATTTCCTAACATGGAACACGGGCACGTCCTGCTGTCCGCGGTTTTCGATAATCTTGGCAAAGGCGCATCCGGCGCTGCGGTTCAGAACCTGAACCTGATGCTCACGCAGCAATAGTGGCCGATGGCTCGAGCTAACGTTCGGCCGCACCCATATGCCAACGATTGTTGCCAATCTGGTCTCCGAAACCACGTCCGCATGACCGTCACGCCGCCTGGCGGCAGCGCTGCCATCCACCGCTCCGGCTATACACTCACCATCCTGCGCAAAGACCCCGATGGGCATTGGCGGCTCACGCGCGATGCGAATCTGCTCGCAGCAGAAATCACGGCGACGCCGTCACGAAGGCATCGCCGGGTCATCTGCAGGGATCGAAACTATCGTTGTGCGGTGCACTAGGAAGGAGGCTCCTGCTTGCCCCCCTTTCACGTGCTCGCATGGCTTACATGCGTCGCCGGCTCGCCCCAGGTCGGCCATTACCCCACATGGCGTTCCCGCCCTATATCGCTAATAATGGTCTAACTGCCGTTGCCGGACGAGGGCGACCATGCTTTATAGTCCCGAAGCAATTCATACAGCCGCCCTGCCGGGGAACGCGGGTTGCGGCAAAACCTCGCCGGTCGAGCGCCGCACCACGATGTGCGAATTCGATCCGCTCGACACGCCCGACGACCAGTCGCGCCTGAACGACATCACGGGCGGTCACGACAACCACACGATCCAGCTCGGTCACTATGAATCCGTGCCACCCGCCCCGCAGAAACCGATGGCGTCGCAGCACAAGTCGCACAGGGACGGCGCTGCCTGATGGTAAAGGATGCCGGGATGCCGATGAATGCCCCAATTCGGCCGTCAGTTCGCCAGCCCAGCCACGTCATCGGCAGGGAATGGGACAGTCCCGGACGGCAGATCCAAACCACAGCAATGCGCATGGCGACGAAAACCGCCGGGCTTGCACTATGGCTTGGGAGTCTCTTGCCGTCCCCTGCCCTTGCAGCCCTGCAGAATCAGTTCCTGTATTTCCCCGCTAAGGCTGAGTTGTCAGAACTGGTTGCTGGCGGCCTAAGGGCATGGCCGTCTTCGCAAGACGTCAAGGGCCTGGTTGCAGAACCCACCGGGCCAGTGCGTGCCACGGCGATTGTTTTCCATGGCAATGCCGGACATGCCGGCCACCGCAGAGCGTACGCCGCGGCTCTGGCGCCCCATGGCGCACGCGTGATTCTCGCCGAGTATCCGGGCTACGGACCGCGCCCGGGACCGTTGGGCGAAGTCAGCCTAGTGAATGACGCCGAGCAGATCATCGCGCAGGCCTATCGCCAATATGGCGCACCGCTGCTGGTGATCGGCGAATCGCTGGGGGCCGGCGTTGCGGCGGCGGCCAGCGTGCGCCAGCGGGACAAGACAGCAGGCCTGATGCTGATCACGCCATGGGACACGCTGCAACATGTTGCCGGCTACCACTATCCCTGGCTGCCGGTGTCGTGGCTGCTGCGGGATCGCTACGACAGCGCGGCCAACCTGGCGTCGTTCACCCGGCCCGTTTTGGTGGTGGTTGCGGAGCGCGACAGCATTGTCCCGGCGCGCTTTGGCGTCGCACTGCATGACGGGCTGGTAGCGCCTCGGCAATTGCGTGTAGTGCCTGGTGCCGAGCACAACGATTGGTTCGAGCGGGTAGACGATGCCTGGTGGCGCGATGCCCTTCGCTTCCTGCTCGGGGGGTCGGATTGAGTCCGTCCCCCTACCGGATGACACCCAAATATTGCGTGGTCGGCACGGGCTGGCGCCTTCAGTCACTAAAGCGTGGCGCAGGCCGGACTGCCAGCCCCTTCCTCGATATTCGGCCACACCAACACCTCAAACTGATCAGGCGGAACCGGCTGGGAATACAAAAAGCCCTGGGCAAAATCACAACCCACGGCGATGAGAAAATCGCGTTGCTCCGTCGTCTCCACGCCCTCGGCAATGACCTTCAATCCCAGTTTGTGCGCCAGCATGACCATTGCCTCGCAAAGCGCCTGATTGTCGCCATCAAAGCCGAGGTTATGTACGAACGAGCGGTCGATCTTGAGGTAATCGATGTCGAAGCGCTTGAGATAAGCCAGGGACGAGTAACCAGTACCGAAGTCGTCGATCGAAATCCCGATTCCCACATCACGGAAGGTCAGCAGCTTCTCATTCAGTTCGGCGTCCAGTAACAGGCCCTCGGTGATTTCAACCACAACGCTCTGCCCCGGCATCCCTTCCCGCACGAGATAGTCGGACCATTGATTGCAAACCAGGCCGTCTTGCCGTATCTGCATCGGTGACATGTTGACGCTGATCTGGAAAGACGGATGGAATCGGCCGCGCCATTGACGGGCCTGGTGCACGGCCTGCTTGAACACCCAATCCCCGATCGGAACGATGAGCCCCGTGTCTTCGGCCAATGGAATGAAATCCTGCGGATTGATCGTGCCGCGTTCGGGGTGCAGCCAGCGGATCAGTGCCTCGGCTTTGTAGATTTCCCCGGTCTCCAGGTCGACGATGGGCTGATAGTAGACCTGGAACTGTCCGCCAGGCAGGGCGGCACGTAGATCGCTCGTGAGACGCAGGCGCTTTTCCGCCGCTACACGCAAGTCGGGCGTGAAGTAGCTGAAACGGTTGCGCCCGGCGTTCTTGGCCGCATACATGGCCTGGTCTGCGTTCTTGAAAAGGACATCCAGTTCGCCGGTGTCGTCGGGATAAAGTGTGACGCCGACGCTGGCGGAAATGAAGGTCTCATCCGCGCCGAGCTTGAAGGGCTCGGCCAGCTTGTGGATGATGGCCTTTGCGATCCGTTCAATGCGTTCGGTATCGTCCATGTTGGGCAGAATGACGGTGAATTCGTCACCGCCAAGGCGCGCGACGATATCCGATTCGCGCACGCACGAGATGATGCGCCTGGCGGCCTCGATCAGCAGGATGTCTCCTGTGTCGTGTCCCAGGGAGTCATTGACCTCTTTGAAGCGATCCAGGTCGATCAGCATCAAGGCCATATGCTGCCGGGAGCGATGCGCCATGCCGGCTTCCTCCTCGAGACGGCTGTGAAACATCTGGCGATTCGGAAGATGGGTCAGCGCATCGAAATTGGCCTGTTTCCAGATTGTCGCCTCGAATGCCATCCGGTCCGATAAATCACGACCCACAGCCAGCACCGAGTTCACCTTGCCCGACCGGTCAATCTCTGGCGTCAGGCGGATATGGGTGCAGTGTTCCCGTCCATCCTTGCTGAGCCATCTCAGCTCGAATTGCCCACTTCTCCCGCTTGAAATGGTGTCGGCGATTTTCTCCTCGTAGATCAGCGCGTTGGCGCCGCCGGGAACCTCCGAGGGCCGCTTGCCGAGCGATTCGCCTAGGGTGCGCCCTGCCGAGGCACAGAACGCGGGATTGGCGTAAGTGCGGCGGAGGTCCCGGTCGTAGCGGGTAATCGTGTCCGGGGAGTTCTCAATCAACGTTCGCGACTCCTGCTCCCTGGAGACGAGTTCCGCTGTTCGCTCGACGACGGTCTGCTCAAGGGAGGCGTTGATCTCGTTGATCTTCTGGATTTTCTGGCTGATCGCCCCACTCATTCTTTCGAAACGCTGCGCGAGCCGGCCAAGTTCATCCTTGCCGCCGGCATCAGTGCGCGCATGCGCCTCCGCCTCGGCTCCCGCATCGTTGCCGGTATCGTGCATCTTTCGCACCAGCTCTTTGAGCGGTGCCGAAATGCTGTGGGAAATGAAGTAGGCCAGGAAGATCGAAAGCAGGAACCCCGAGATGCCAACCAGTACGATCTGATTGCGCACGGACTGTGCCTCTGCCGTCAACTTCTTTTCTGGGATTGTGCTGACGACAAACCATGTCGTGCCGGGAATTGCTGCGTACGCGGCAAGGTAGCGCCCCTCGCGCTTGCCCTCGAAGTCGACGAAACCACTCGGCTCCCCGTGTAGCTCGTTGCTTGCGATTTTCTTGATCAGGTCAGGCTCGGCCATCCCTTCGGTGTTCGTGGAAATGCCGTCGGCGCGGACAACCACTTTGTTGTTGCCGGCATCGAGAACGTAGATTTCCGTTCCACTCCCTAGGGCGACGTCATCAAAAATTGTCGAAAAATGCTCGGGGCTGATGACCAGAACCAGATTGCCAATCTGCCGGTTGTTGCTCTTGCCGATGATGGCGCGCACCATCCCGAGATTTTGTTGCCCGACGCCGTTGTCGTAACTGCCCCAGTAAGGCCGGCCATTGCGATCGGGAGCCTGCTTGACCAGATGCAGCACACCCCGGCTCAGCTGCGCGAAGACCTGGGTGTCCATGATCCGGTTGTTCTTGTCGAGCAGATACTTCTGGTTGATGAAGTCAACCGATCCGTAGTGCTGCAGGAGCAGGCGTGTCATGTCCTGGCGCGCCTCGCTCCGCTCCTTTGCACTGCCATCCACAACGCTTGTCAGCGCGCCTTGAACGCGATCGGAGAGTACAAGAAGGCTGCTTTCCGTCTCGATCTGCTCCATCCGCAACGAGATGTTCTTGGATACCTGCTTGACCATCTCTTTCGAGAATACCTCCGCCTTCTCCTTGATCGCGGCGGTCGACTCCACATACGATATGTAGCCCGATATAAGTATCGGTATCAGCGACAGCAGGATGAACGCAGTCATCAGCCGGTAGCGAATTTCGACACGGCGCAGCAGGTCCAGCGAGAGATATGCGAAAGCGCTTCGCAGCGAACCTATGATTGAGCTCATCGGTAGTGCATCTTTGCTTCATTCTTGACAGACTCGTCGAGGAGCTTGGCGGCCTGTCCGGGCGTGATCTTCCTGACCAGCACTTCCTGCATCAATCGATGGAGCTGCTCGATCGAGTTGGAGGGTAGAACCGAATAGTATGGGCTGACGGTCACCGGATAGCGGCTGACCATGTTTGTGTAGTCGACAATCTTCTGATCGCTTGCGAGCGTTCCCGCGACTTGCTTGAATGGGGGGATGTTCTGGCGTTTTCTCTGGAGAATGGAGAACCCCTTCCCGGCAATGAATTCGAGAAAACGCATGGCTGCGGCCTTGTTGGGCGTCTCGCACACCGCAAACCCGGTTTCGCTGCCGATCACAGGCACCACCCGCTTGCCCGGCGCGTTCCAGGGCGGAATAAACACGCCAACCTCGAAAGGGTTGCCGTGCAGCAAAGGGCCGGCTGCCCAACTGCCGTGAAAAGCCATCGCGACCTTGCCTTCCTTGAACAGCCGTATGCCTTCGTCGTAATCCGTCGCCATGAAGGCATCTTGTACGTAACCACGTTGCGGCATCAGCGCAATCCGGGCAAAGATAGCTGCTACCTGAGGCGTGTTCAGGTCCAGCGTGCCATCACCGATTCTCTGCTTCCAGTCTGGCTCGCGCGCCACCACATTGTTGCCAAAGCCGAAGCTGAAGGGGCCGTTGCCGAGCATGTTCGGGAAGCCGCCGCTCCACATGATGGGTGTTAAGCCCGCAAGCTTGAGCTGCTCGCAAACCATCAGGAACTCTTGGAAATTGGTTGGCAGTTCCTTGACCCCAGCCTTCGCGAACAGTGCCTTGTTGTAATAGATCAGCGTTGTAGCCACTCCGCCGGCAATGCCAAAACGCCTGGATTGGCGACTGGTCCAGTCACCCTTGAGAGGGCCGAGCATGTTGCTCCATGCCGATGTCGCGCTCACGTCTGCCAGGATGCCTTGATCGGCCAATTCAGCCGCATAGGCGTTCGGGTTGACACTCACCAGATCCGGCAAGTTGCCGGAAGCAATCCGGGGCTTGATATTCTCTTCGACCGAATTGCCGACCATGAACTGCACATTCACGCGGACGTCTGGATTGAGTTTGCTGAATTCAGCAGCAATCCGGAGCATCTCCTCCGGCCAGTCTGGCGCCCATATCAACGCTGTAATGGAGGTCCTGGCCGGCACGGCTGCGCCCGACGAAGCGTTGTCTCGCTGTTGACAACCGCATAGGAACAATAAAACGAGGCTGACCAGCCCAGCTAGCAGGGAGGAAAACTCGATGCGTCGCGCTTGGGGGGTCACTTTTCGGCTTCGGGATGGGCTATCTGTGCCTCCACAGGCACTTTCGATGTACCGGGAAGCGAACCGATGGCAAGGCATGGCGGCGTCTCTGCCGCGATAACCTGCAACGAAGTCGAGAACGCCGCAGCCCCCGGCGAGGCAACCGATTCCCTACAAGACAGGGCTTGCAAACACAGCAGGAATGCGCAGCCAACCCGCATCGGGAAACGCTTGCTACGGCTGGGCTGCGTATGTTTGGCCATGACGGCGGGTTAGGCGAATTGATCGGAGCGGTGCCTGCACTGCGTATCGACAACGAGCGCAAATACTTTACCGGGGCAAACCCGAATTTCCATGCCATGACGGGTAGTTGCCGGCATGGCCGGACTCAGCATGATAGCCGAATGACCGCCCCTGACGGGGATTCGAACGGTGGATGCAACACACTGGAGACTCCTTGCTATCCGCCGATGAAGTCGCTGTGCGTAGGCAGCGGTCCGTAGCGTGCCTTGATGATGGCCTTGACCGCGTTGTGCTTCGCCTTGAACTGCAGCCTGCCGAAATTGGCGAGCGCTTCGTTGTCGAGCGCGAAGGCGCCGCCGCCCGATGCGTCGTGCCCGCTATCGCTGCCGTAGGTGACGTAGCCTTGTTTGAACGCGTTGGCCACGCTGGCGGGCTGGCTGGTGAACGCGGACCGGCAGGCACATCGGCACCAAGGCCTTTAAGGCTTGCTTAAGTCTCTGCCCTTAAACTGCCATCACACAAGACAACCCGCGAAGACAACCCGCGTAGGAGGTGCCATGACCCCCCAAGAAATGCAAGCACTGGAAGCCTTCCTGACTCAGCTGACCCAAGCCAGGGCCGGCATGAAGGACCCCCAGGCGGACGCCCTCATCGCCGAAGCGGCCGCCCGGCAACCGGATGCCGCCTACCTGCTGGTCCAGCGCGCCATGATGCTTGACCAGGCGCTGGCGTCAGCGAAAGCGCAGATCGCCACGCTGCAGAGCCAGTTGCAGATGGCGCAGGCCGGCGGCGCCAATCGCTTTCTCGACGCGGACAATGCCTGGGGCAATAGCGCCGGCCGCGTTGCCGCAAGCCCCGCCGCGCCGCAGGCGACGGCCGCGCCTGTCGCCGTACCGCCGGCGGCCCCCCAGGCCGCGCCCGCGCAGCCGCCTCGGCCCGGCTTTCTGGGCGGCGGCCTGGGTGGCACGCTGGGCGGCATTGCCACCACGGCTGCCGGCGTAGCCGGGGGTGCGCTCCTGTTCCAGGGTATCGAGAATCTGTTCCATCGCAATAGCGGTGGCGGGGGCGCAAGCGGATTCCTTGGACAGCCAGCCGCAGGTGCGCTGCCAAGCGAAACGACGGTCGTCAACAACTATTACGGCAATGAAGACCGCTCGCCGCTGGGGGAACCCGGGGCGGCGCTGGACAATGGCCTCCTGGATGA
This sequence comes from Cupriavidus sp. 05T313, assembly GCF_056396665.1. Classification (NCBI taxonomy): domain Bacteria; kingdom Pseudomonadati; phylum Pseudomonadota; class Betaproteobacteria; order Burkholderiales; family Burkholderiaceae; genus Cupriavidus; species Cupriavidus sp. 05T313. The sequence continues at coordinate 63,045 of NZ_JBFTLX010000003.1, forward strand.
CGGGCTGGGCAATGACGACTTCACGGATGACGACTCCTTCAACGTCTAGCGCATTCTGGGGCGTACCCCGTCGCCCGCAGCAACGGTTCAACTTCCAGGCGGTGACAGGTACGCCAGACGATTCCTGGCTGAGCCAGCGCGATCACGTCCTGTCCCTGCCGATGTACAACACCGGAGCGCGCCCCTACTGAATCTTGATACTCGCCTGGCTCACCACCGCTCGCCACTTCACAAGTTCTCCCGCCAGGTGCGCTGACAGTTGCTGCGGCGTGCCGCCCAGCGGCGTTGCCCCCATCTCGGTGAATTTGCGGATCACCTCCGGGTCGCGCAGCACTTCGTTCAGTGCCGCGTTCATGCGCATCACGATGGGTTCTGGCGTGTTGCGGGGCGCGAGCATCGCGAACCAGGTCGAGGACATCAGCTTGGGTTGGCCCAGCTCGGCAACGGTCGGTACGTCGGGCAGGGCGAGCGAACGCTGGTTCGACATGACGGCCAGCGCGCGCACCTTGCCGCTCTTGACCTGCCCGAGGATGCCAGGCACTAGTTGGAACATGGCCTGGATATCGTCAGCGAGGAGGTTCGTGGTGGCCTGGCCGGGGGAACTGTATGGCACGTGGATCAGGCGGGTGCCGGTCTCGCGCATGAAGAGTTCGCCGGCCACGTGCATGGAACTGCCATTTCCCGTGGAACCGTAATTCAGCTTGTCCGGGTTGGCCTTGGCATACGCAATGAACTCGGCCAGGTTCTTGACCGGCAGGCTCTTGTTGACCACCAGGATATTGGGCACATCGGCCACCAGCGCCACCGGCGTGAAGCTCTTTTGCGAATCGAACGGCAGCTTGGCATACAAGCTGGGATTTACCGCCAGCGTGCCCGCCCACGAAAACAGGAACTTGTACCCATCCGGCACGGCCCCGGCGGCCATCCCCACCCCRATATTGCCGTTGGCACCGCCCCGGCTCTCGATGATGACTGTGGCGTGCAGTTGCTTGTGCAATTGCTCGGCTAGCACACGGGCCAGGGTGTCGGCCGTGCCGCCACCGCCTGGCGCGGGCACGATGATCTGCACGGGCTTGGACGGGTCGGGCCAGTCCGCCGCCAGCGCGGAGGACTGCAGACATGGAACCAGGGCCGCCGCAGCGGCCAGGCAGGCCAGGACGTGACGCATGTTATCTCCTTGATCTTTGTAGGCGGCAATTAGGCGCTGCCCTATTCTTGGTTGGTACCGGCTCGCGGCGGCGTCAAGCATACAGCGCTTGCTCCTGGGGGGCGCGCGCGGCGCGGACCACGGCGCGTATCGCCGAGTCCGATGTCGCAACTGGCAGAACGCAGCCCGGGCCGACCATCAGGCGGCGGCCGTCCGTTTGCGATATGGCGTTGCGCACCTCATCCGCAATTTCCTGTTCGCTTCCATGAAGCAAGGTGTCGTGCTCGTTCAACCCACCCACCAGCAGGCGCGGGAAGCGCGCCGCCGCCGCCTCCAGGCCAGGCTTAGTCAGGCGGTCGTGCCAATTGAACATCTCGACCGGATACGTCGCCAGGAGATCGAACATGATGTCATCGCCGTGCGCGTGCAGCATGTTGAATTGCGCCTGGCCACGCAACGCCGCGAACACCTCCAGATCGTAGCGGCGCCCGAAACGCTCATATTCCTGGGTCGTCAGCATGCGGCTCGACGCCAGTTGCGTCGCGAAGAACACGCCGTGCGCGCCGGCCTCCAGCGAGTCCAAAGCGAACCGGATCGTGGTGTCCGTGATTACCCGCAGCGCCGCCTCGAGCGCATCCGGCTCGCAGCGCAGGTCGGCAAATAGCTTGTCCGTACTCAACTTGCGCGCCGTGGTTAGCGGGCTGAACACGGTTTGCAGGATGGGCACCGCGCCACGCAGGGACCGCGCGGCGGCGCGCAGCGCCTCGTTCTGGCGGCCATAGGAGCCCTGTCTCACATCCAGCGGCCGGATCCGAAGCCAATCCTCCGTGGTTCGCACCGGTGGCGCCACCACCGCGCGCGCGCCGTTGGCACTGCCCTGGTATGCCGTGGCGGCGCCCCAGTCTTCAACGCCGTATGTGCCCGGTGGCATGAATTTGACCAGGTCAAAATCCCATTTCCGCTGCCACTCCAATGTGTGCCGCACAAGTTTGTCCACGTCCAGGTCGTCTTCCGGAAAGTGGCGCCACAACGCGACGGGAGTGCGGTCGGTGGCTTCGCCCAGCAGGGCGGCTTCAATGCGCTGCCAATGATTCATGGTCTGCATGTGTTTGCTCGCTTCGATGTTTGCGCAATCCAGCGGATTCAAGGGGCCAGCGCGAGGACTCGGTTTACGCCGGTGGCTACGCGCGCGGCCTCCACGCCGTACACGTGGACGGAGATCGCCACACCCGCGCCAGCGTTGCCCAGCCGATGGACCTGGTCCAGGCCGTCCGTTCCGCTGCTGCCCGCGCCCACGGCGCGCGGCTGCCAGTGAAGCGGCGTGGCGCGCAGGCTCTGGCGGTCGCAGGTGTAGTAGTGCTCTTGCAGTTCTCCCTGAACCACCGTCAGCGCACACCAGGTGTGGTGCGCGTGCACCGGGCTGAACTGCCCGGCCTGCCACACCAGCGCCACGACCGTATAGCGCMCCTGCGGGTCGGCCTGCAGCACGTGGCGCGCATAGCGCTGCGGGTCCGGCTGGCGCTGTGCCGGCGTTAGCCAGTTACCGTCGGCGAAAGATGCCTGCAAGGCGTGTTGCACCGCGCCGGGCAAGCGATCCGGCGGCAATGCCATTGCGGCGTCGATCGCGCGGGTCAGCGCGGCCAGATTGTCGGTTTCCAGAGTCAAGCACATAGGGGTTTTTCCCAGTAACAGTTCGTTTTTCACAAAATCGATGACACAAGGCATTGCTGGCGCTTAGTCTTTCACTGGGTGAAATGCAGGACAAACGAGATGTTTGGAAAACAGTTTTTGTAAAATACGAAACCTTATGCACTACAGCCTGATAGACCTGAAACTATTCGTGGCAGTGGCCGACGCAGGCAACGTGTCGCGAGGCGGCGCCACATGCTTCCTGGCACCCTCGTCGGCCAGCCTGCGCATCAAGCAGTTGGAGCAAGCGCTGGGCACCCGGCTGTTCGTGCGGGAGGCACGCGGCGTTTCGCTGACACGCGCTGGCCAGGTCATGCTGGAGCACTGCCGCCGCTGCCTTGCCGAGCTGGAGCAGATGCACGCCAACCTGGCTCCCTATGCCGAAGGTGTCCGGGCGCAGGTCACGATCTTTGCTAACAGCAGTGCGATCGCTTCGTTCTTGCCGGGGGATCTGCAGACGTTCCTGCGCGACTACCCCGAAGTACGTATCTCCCTGGACGAGCGTCTCAGCCACAACATCGTGGCCGCCGTGGCCGAAGGGCGCGCCGACGTCGGCGTGGTCACATGGGATGACGAGCATCCCGAACTTGTGTTCCTGCCGTACCGTCAGGATGAGGTCGTCATGGTTGTGCCCGAGGGTGACCCGCTGGCCGCGCGCCAGTCGGTAGCGTTCCTGGACTGCCTGAGCCGCCCCTTCGTCAGCCTGCAAAGCGGGGCGGCCATCCATACCTTCATGGTGGGCAAGGCCGCAGCACTGGGACATCACATGGACGTACGCATCCAGGTGTCCGGGTTCGCGGCGGTGGTGGCAATGGTGCGCTCGGGCGCGGGGGTCGGGATGGTGCCGCGCTCGGTGCTGCAGTCGATCAACTGTGACGGCGTGCGCGTGTTGACGCTGCGTGAGAAATGGGCAGTGCGGCCACTAAAGCTATGCACGCGGCGAAACGCGGCTGCGTCCGCAATTTACGTGGGTGCCCTGCTGCGGCAATTAGGCCAGCAGGCTGACGCGCCGGCGGGATAAGCTCGCTGCCGCACAGCATGGCGGGCAACTTGGGCGCGCTCAGGTCGAGTTCGGTCCCGGCTTATTCCGCGCTGGCCGCCATCAAGCGATGGGGCATGCTCATCTGCACATCGAGCACGCGTGCAGTCGAACCAGACGACGTCGGCAATGAGGGGATAGTCGGGATTGCCCTGTTCATGGGCGGCGAGACGACACCGAGCCGGGCCATCGTGCAAAGCGCTGGCCATGGCTACCGGCTAAGCGCCAAGGTACTGAAGCAGGAGTTTACCCTCGGCGGTCCCATACAGCATTTGCTGTTGCGGTACACCCAGGCGCTGATCACCCAGATGGCCTATACCGCAGTCTGCAACAGGCATCACACTATTGAACAGCAACTATGCCGCTGGCTGCTTCTGAGCATCGACCGGCTCCCATCCAATGAGCTGACGATGACGCAGGAACTGATCTCGAACATGCTTGGCGTGCGGCGCTCCGACGTCACCGAAGCGGCATTGAAGCTGCAGAACGCAGGTGTGATTCGCTACAGTCATGGACATATTTCGGTACTCGACCGGCCGGCGCTCGAAAAACACGCGTGCGAATGCTATGCCGTTGTGAAGCGGGAGTTCGACCGCCTGTTGCCTGCCGTGACGGCGGCTTGAAACTCCCGGTGCCCAGGCCATGGCGGGCGCGGTCTTGCCGACCCGCACAGTGTCCGCCATCGTACCGACTTCGCTACGAAACCATGCCATTTTGGCTTTGTTGGGGCGCCACATCTTGGGAACCATGAGGGCTGGCGTTTGTGCTCCGCCTGCGTGGGGGGCGGCGCTATCGGTGCGCTGTCCGGGTGGCGGCTTGGCGGATGGCTTGGCGCACGCATTCGGCGGGGCGGGATCGCCCGGCGGCAAGCGCAGCTTGCGCAAGGAGAAATGATGCTTGTTGCAACTTGCAGCAAGGGAACAAAAGAATCCGTGAAGCTGATGATTAGCGAATTGGGAGGCGTCAGCGTTGCGGAACACCGTGACGTCCTGCCGGATTTCCGGTGGGCATGAAAAGGTGATGTTCCCCGGGACATCAGTCATTGGTCCCCATCGCCCTCGCTAGAACCCTTGGCTAGCTCGCCAAGGGGACCGGAATCTGCGAATCCGATGCGAAGATATCCGCGCCATGCGCCATGACCTGTCCGATGGAATCAGATCGGGCTGTCGGTACGACGCCGGACATTGTGGTCATTCCAATGCCAATCCCGGCCAGACCAGTTTGTGCATGATCGCTCCTGTGTCGGCGCGATTCAGCCTGTCACTGTCAGCGGCGAAGGCCGGCAAGGCTGTATGGCGTTGCCGGCCATGAGGCTCGCCGCGTGCTGTCCGACCCGTCACGACTTGTGGATGAGCAGTTGATTCTCTACTGACTTCACGCCGGTGACGCCGTGGACGACATCGGCTGCCGTCTGCTTCTGTGCCGCTGACGGAACGCTGCCGGTCAGCCGTACCACGCCTTCGCGGGTGCGCACGTGGATGTTCGTGGAACTCAGATTCTTTCGATCGAGCAGGCTAGCCTTGACCTTGGTCGTGATCTCCGTATCGTTGATGCCCTGGCCAGCCGTCTCGTGCGTGGGATTGGGGTTCGTGAGCGATGCCGCCGGGGCACTCGTTGCGCCTTGGCTAAGCGAAGCATGGAAGCCCGTCACGAGCGCAATGCATGCGACACTGGTGGCGAATTTGGTAAGAGGGATGGATTTCATTTGAACTACCTCGATTCGGATCGAATCAGTGATTGCGGACGCGGAGTGCTCCGGTACGCAAACTGCCCTGAAGAAGGCAGCCGCCCGGCTTGGCATCACGAAAGATCCTGTCCTTCGTCACGCAGCCCCCGACAGGCTAAGACTGGCACCATTTCGCCTTCAGGTCGGTACGATGGCGGACACGCCGAGGTTCATACGCGCACTTGGCGGTCGCGGATCGGTGACCTGTATTCCTGAGGGGCTTTGCTTGTCAGCGTGATCGCACGATGCTTGGGTGCGGACGATGCTGGGAGGCCGTCCAGCAGAGCAGAAGCGCGTCTGGCGTGTAGAGCAGATTCGCCCGCGTACCTCCCGCCGCACAGGCTCCGCCCGTCCTACGCAAACCAGGCGGAAAAACGCAGGCCCACGCGGCGAACGCCTCATTCAATTCAATGGCGCCCTCGGCTGTTGGACCGCTACCGTACAGACGTACCCCGTCGAGTGTGAGAATGTAATTTTGCAATCTGCGCGCGCCAGCGACTATCGGGTCGCTGTCGCTAGGCACGCATATCTGGCAGGCGGCAACTGGCGCAATGCACCAGGTCTTTGTTGAGGCGGAACGCTCGGTATCGCTGCACGTTTCCCAAGTCGCTCGCGACCCGCGCGGCGCATGGTATCCAAGTGAGTGTAGAACTCAAGGAGAGTGTTATGAACAACATCATCTGGCTTGTGGGAGCTGTGGTTATCGTCCTGTTTGTACTCGGCTTTTTTGGATTGCGGTAGCGTCTTCGAAGCGACACTGTACAGGCTCTTTGCCTCGGAGGGACGTACCTATACCGGGCCAACGCGCGATTCGTGCTCGCGCCGACATGAAAAATTCTAAGCTGCGAAACCTCGCCATACAGGGGGATCGCATAGTGGCGGGACCTTTCCAGCCAAGCCCGCTTTACGGGCGCCATACGCGCCAGCTTTCGCGCGAGCCCTACACAAGTAGGTTCAGCTGCGCAGGCAATGCGTAGCACTGCGAAGCAGGCTGTCGAGCCGGGATTTCTGGCACGCCGGAAAAATCAGCGGCTGCTCGGGGAAGCACGGACGACTCTGCCTGAATCTCGTCGATAAAGGTATGCGAGGCGAAGCGGGGCATCGGAACCGCGGGTGACGATATTTCCCTGATGACGGGCTTCGTCAGAAAATGCGGCCGACCACGCCTGCAACGCCGCAGGCGTGGTCCCTGGACCTGGTGATGCCGCGTGCTTAACCCTTCGGCGCGATGACGATGAGATTCATCCGCGCCGGCTAGTCAATCTGGACCTTCGCATGCTGAATGACTTCAGTCCAACGCTTGCTGTCTTCGTTGATCAGCTTCTGGAGGTCGGCAGCCGTGCCTGGCAAAGGGCGTGCGCCTTGGGCAGTCAATTGCTGGATCGTGGACTTGTCGTTCGCAATCGAGATCACGGTATCCTGGAGCTTCTTGATCACCTGCGGACTTGTATTAGCCGGAGCCATCAAGGCAGACCACGATTCTGTGTTCGCATCCTTGATACCCAACTCCTCGAAAGTCGGAATGTCAGGAATCGCCGGGCTTCGCTCCTTGCTCGCAATGCCTAGCACGCGAACCTTGCCCGGCTTTATGTAGGGTTGCACCGTTGGAAGATTGACAAAGAGCACCTGTACCTGACCAGCCAGGAGATCCGCAGTAGCAGGGCCAGCACCTTTGTAGGGAACATGGGTGAACGCCGTGCCGGTCCTGAGCATGAACAGTTCACCGACCATGTGGTTCGCCGATCCCATCCCGGCCGATCCCATGTTCAGCTTTCCGGGATTTGCCTTGGCATACCGCAGCAGTTCGGCCATATTCCTGGCGGGGGTGTTTTCTGACACCACCAACACATTCGGGACCGTAGCAAATAGCGCGACCGGCTTGAAATCTCTTGACGGCGAGAATGGCAGGTTCTTGGATAGCAGTGGCTGAATCACTTGATTTGCCGGCGTTGCGTACAAGAGCGTATAGCCGTCGGATTTCGCTCGCGCAACATAGGCGGCTCCGATGTTCCCTCCGGCCCCGGCCCTATTGTCGACAACAACCGGCTGCCCCAACACTTCCGACATCCGTGTGGCAAGAAGGCGCGCTGTGAGATTGACGGTGCCGCCGGGTGCGAACGGCACTACGAGATTGATTGGTTTGTCCGGGTAGGTTTCAGCGTTTGCTGCCGAAACGATACCCATGGCAAAGGCGAAAACCACGACGAACTTGGACATCGCTCGATTCCTCGGTGAATAGGCGCAGGATTTACGCGCCTTGGTCGGACTCAGGGGAAACAAGCGTGCGGGTACGCCGTTCCAACAACGTCTGCGCCTCGACGAGCCGGTGACCAACCGCATCGATGGCATCTGTCTTCGCTTTGAGCGAGCGTCTTTGCTCGCCAATGTGCTGGAGGACGCCATCCGGAGCCGGCGCGCCATACGACCGGCGCGCGGCAACGTTGCGAACCGGATCCAGGCATTCGCCGATATCGTCTTCCGATAGCGAGGCCCTTCGCCCCACCTGTTCGAGCGCTGCGGCATCGATCATTTGGGCCGTAATCCCTGTAGCAGGGATTCCTTGATCAAGCGCTTGTCGAACGACAGCGCCAATGATGTGATGCGCGTCGCGGAACGAGAGGTCGGCTTTCCGGACCAGCAGGTCGGCCAGATCGGTGACAGCCGAGAAGTCCTGCGCAGCACGGTCTGCCATGCGCGGCCGATTTGGCTCAACGCGTTCCACAAGCAGTTTCATCAGTTCGAGAGCCTTTACGGCTTCCTCGCAGCTTTCCCAGCACGTCCTCGTGCTTTCCCGGCTGCTGTCGCCCGAGTGCGAAAAATGGGTAGATTTGACGGCCGTCAGTGCGGCCGACGTCAGTCCGATCAGATGGGACGTCTTCCCCCGCAAATACTCCAGAACGACCGGATTCTTCTTTTGCGGCATGATGCTGGACGTGCCGGCAATGCTGTCGGGGAACGACAGGAATCCGAACTCCGGCGTCGACCAGATGTAAAAATCCTGCACCATCCGGCTGCAAGTGATCATCATGATCGAGAGCACCGCGCTCAACTCCAATGCGAAGTCGCGTGATGCAACCCCGTCCAGCGAGTTCGGCATGGGCCGGGAGAAGCCCAGCAGCAAACTGGTCGACGTCCGATCGATGGGAAACGAGGTGCCGGCCAAGGCACAGGCGCCAAGTGGGCAATTGTCTGTCGTTTCCAGGACATGCATGAGGCGATCGATATCCCGGGACCAGGCATCGACCAGTCCCGACAGATAGTACCCATAGGTGATGGGCTGCGCAGCCTGCATGTGCGTATATCCAGGCATCACATAGGTGGCGAATCTCTCCGCTTGCGCCGCCGCGACGGCAGCGACATCGGTCAATGCCCTGCTGATGCGTAGAATGAAAGCACGAGCGCGAATACGATCGTTGGTGGCGCCCATATCGTTGCGACTGCGTGCCGTATGCAAGCGGCCACCGATGTCCTGACCTACCAGCTTGATCAGATGAGCTTCGTAGTTGAAATAAGCATCTTCTCGTGCTGCGTCGAGCTCGACCGCTTCGGGGCCGTCCTCCTGCATCTTTATCAGAGCATTGGCCAGGCGAATCGACGTCGCCCGGTCGAGAATGCCCTGGTCGTTAAGCATCAACAGATGAGCGAAATTGATTTGAGTCAGAATCGCGAAATTTTTCGCGAAGAATTCTCTGGTCGTGCGGGGCTGAAAAATGTAATCAATAACCTCTTTCGCCGGAGGTTGTTTGAGTCGACGGCTAACTTTCGATTCCATGATGGCAGCACTCTGTTAGAAGGATACAACCAGTTTGGAATGAAGCAGACCATGCGTCAAATCAGTGTTTCGCTGCTATTAATACAAAATTGATATGATAGGATCCGGCGTGCAGGGCCGGAGCGGGTCGGCCAAAATGTGCGCTTTTGAGGACCTCATATGAACTTCAAGCAAGTCGAGGCGTTCAGGGCTGTGATGAAGACGCGTTCGATGACCACGGCAGCCGGACTCCTCCACACCTCTCAGCCGAATGTCAGCAGATGGATCTCGCTCCTGGAGCAGACGGTCGGGTTCACGCTATTCCAACGAATCGGGACGCGGCTGATCCCGACGGCGGAAGCGGAGGCATTTTATGCCGATGTGGAGCGCGCATTTCTCGGCCTGGAGTCTCTGGGAGAAAGTGCGGATTCGATTCGCCGCCGAGGGACCGGCCTGCTCCGCGTGGGCGCGGTAGGCTCGATTGCACACTGCGTGTTGCCGGATGCCCTTCAGATTTTCAGGGGTATGTTTCCGGACATACCGATTGTGGTTAGTCTGGGGCGCTCCGATGTCGTCGCAAAATGGACGGCGACTGGTTTTTGTGACGTTGGATTCTGCTCTATTATCACTGATTTGCCGAGCCTGGATTTTGAACTGATCAATACCGCTCGCGGTGTGGCAATCGTCAATAGTTCGCATAGACTGGCCACGCATGATGTCGTGTATCCAAGCGATTTTGAAAATGAACACTTCATATCGCTGCCCATGGGTAGCCCCAACCGAAACCAGATAGATCGTCATTTCCYCAATGACCTCAGGCATCTTTCCATCGAGACACCATACGCCTCGACAATTTGCACGATGGTTAGCAAGGGCCTCGGAACATCTATAATAAGTCCGATAGATTCCCGAGCGCTTCGGATACAAAATGTTTCCGAGATACCTTTTTCCGAAGAGGTTCCGTTCAATAGCTACGCCGTGACATCGGACCATTTTCCGGTGGGATTCCTGGCTAATCGGCTGACAGACTGTGTGCGCCGTAGCTTCGAGGCCCTAAGGCATTCAAAAGCCTGATTTGGACCCTTGGTTTTCCCAAAGATCCGAACTGCCAAGGGAAGGCGCCATACAATGGCCCGCACGGCAGGCGCAGGGTGGGCCGCAGACTAGCCGACCTATTCGTCGACTACATCGCCTATTCCTCGCGGAGCCATTCGAAGCCACACCATGAAGCCCCGGCCGAGTCGGTTGGCTCCCATTCAGACTTCTGTTTGATCTGCCATCTCCAGAGCGCCGTCCACCTCAATTCCTAGGTGGCGAACCGTGCACTCCAGTTTCACGCGCACTGGAAAACGTTCGATGAGGCCCCCCGCGAGCTATGTCGCCGGATAAAAAAACGCCAACCCGTTTTGGGTTGGCGCTATGTTTGGGGCGTACTACTGGTATCAGAACTGGTTCATGGTGTTGTCTTTACCTGCCGCCTTCAGGGCTGCTTCGCCGCTGAAATACTCTTTGTGGTCGTCGCCGATGTCCGAGCCGGACATGTTCTGGTGCTTGACGCAGGCGATGCCCTGACGGATTTCCTTGCGCTGCACGCCAGCCACATAACCCAGCATGCCCTGGTCGCCGAAGTATTCCTTGGCCAGGTTGTCGGTCGACAGTGCGGCGGTGTGGTAGGTCGGCAGCGTAATCAGGTGGTGGAAGATACCTGCTTCGCGCGACGAGTCGGCCTGGAAGGTCCGGATCTTTTCGTCAGCGAGCTTCGCCAGTTCGGTCTGATCGTATTCCACGCTCATCAACTGGGTGCGCTCGYATGCCGACACATCCTTGCCCGCGGCCTTCATCGCGTCATACACCTGCTGGCGGAAATTCAGGGTCCAGTTGAAGGATGGGCTGTTGTTGTACACCAGCTTGGCGTTCGGGATGACTTTGCGAATCTCGCTGACCATGCCGCCGATCTGGGCGATATGCGGCTTTTCGGTCTCGATCCACAGCAGGTCAGCGCCGTTTTGCAGTGCGGTGACGCAATCCAGTACGCAGCGCGCTTCGCCCGTGCCGGCGCGGAACTGGAACAGGTTGCTAGGCAGGCGCTTGGGGCGCAGCAGTTTGCCGTCGCGCTTGATGATGACGTCACCATTGCCCAGTTCGTCGGCCGACAATTCTTCGCAATCGAGGAAGGAATTGTATTGATCGCCCAGGTCACCCGTCGTGTTGGTCACGGCGATCTGCTTGGTCAGGCCAGCGCCCAGCGAGTCGGTACGGGCCACGATGACGCCGTCGTCCACGCCCAGTTCCAGGAAGGCGTAGCGGATGGCGCGGATCTTGGCCAGGAAGTCCTCGTGCGGCACGGTGACCTTGCCATCCTGGTGGCCGCACTGCTTCTCGTCGGACACCTGGTTTTCGATCTGAATGCAGCATGCGCCCGCTTCGATGAACTGCTTGGCCAGCAGGTACGTTGCTTCGGCGTTGCCGAAACCCGCGTCGATGTCCGCGATGATGGGCACAACGTGGGTGACGTGGTTATCGATTTTCTCCTGGATGGCGGCCTTGGCAGGTCCTTGGGCAGCATCCAGTTCGCGGAACAGGCCGCCCAGTTCACGGGCGTCGGCCTGCCGCAGGAAGGTGTACAGCTCGCGGATCAGCGCGCTGACGGAGGTTTTTTCGTGCATCGACTGGTCCGGCAGCGGGCCGAACTCGGAGCGCAGCGCGGCCACCATCCAGCCGGACAGGTAAAGGTAGCGGCGGTCGGTGCTGTTGAAGTGCTTCTTGATGGAGATCATTTTCTGCTGGCCGATGAAACCGTGCCAGCAACCCAGCGACTGGGTGTACTTGGACGAGTCGGCATCGTAGGCGGCCATGTCGGCGCGCATGATCTTCGCGGTGTATTTGGCGATGTCCAGGCCCGTTTTGAACTTGTTCTGGGCACGCATGCGGGCGGCATACTCGGGGTTGATGGCATTCCATGCGCTGCCGTGGTTCTCTTTCAAACCAGCAACTGCCTTGATGTCGTCTTGATACTGGGCCATGTGAAATTCCTAAGCGCGATTGAAGAAAGGGTTGCGTGTGCCGCTACGGATGTCGAAGCAAGCAGCGTGGAATCATTGTATGGCGATTCTGGCGCATCACGGCGAAGTCTTATATAAGACATAAGAGTTGCTTTATCCTTATTTTTCAATGAGATAGGCTTTGAATTTCATGATGTGGAACGCGTTTTCGAGAAACGAAAACAAACCGCTGCGGAAATTCGGAGTGAATTCCGCAATGTGAAAAGCGCTTTCAGTTGTTAGCAGTGAAGGCAAGCACAGATGGCTTGAGCAACGATCGTTGGGGGGATTTTGCAGACGTCTGTCGAACGAACAGCGTCATGAGTCGGCGCGGAGACGTGTGGCTGTCTTCGTGTCCGCTGTGGTCATTCGATCACCCCGCCAGCGAGGCCTCCCGTCTTGGCGCGCTGGCTGCCATGATGGCGCTCACACCGCCACCGGGTCCGACGCCAACGATCAAGCCGAGACCGTCGGCCAGACCCTGCCAGCGACGATCTACCGAGGTGCGACCAAGACCTTTTCCTCGCTGCGCGTATGTCGCGCGACCTCGCCCGCCTCCAGGCGCAGCGGCTTGCGGCCGAAGCCCGTATAGAGGGCGAGCTGGTCACTGTAGTGCGGTGAGCGGGTGCCATCCGGCGCGACGAACCCGCTTTGCCCCGGTGCCACCACATCCCATGCCTGCGTCTTGCCGGCAGCGGCGGCACTGCCGAGCACGATCAGGTCATTCTCCGTCCCACGGTTCTGGTACTCCGGCACGCGGATGGCTTCGGCCGCGTCCGCCTGCGGAATGCCGAAAAAGTTGTTCGCGCGGAAGGTGAGCATCACGGCTGGCGGTTGCCACCGGGCGATATCGTCCCCGTACTTGGCCGACAGCGATGTCCAGGCGTCGCCCAGTGCGGCGCGAATCACGTCGTCCGGCGCGGCGCCGCCAAACAGGTCCACGCGCTGGGGAATGGCCGAGCGTGGCCCCAGCAACGCCTCATAGAGAACCTTGCTGCCCGTGCTGAGGTTCAGCGAGCCGGTGGGGCCATCCTGCGTCGTCTCGTAGCCGCTGGCCATGTACCACTTGTCGAACGGCGCCGGAACCGCCTTGACGACGGTCCTTGCCAGCATCGACGTGAGCCAGGCATTCATGATTGCCGAGCCGGGCCGGGCGTACTTTCCGGTGTCGCGCGGGTCGTCGTTGATGCCGTTCCAGCCCGCCAGCGTATCGGCAAGGCGGCGGCGCGGGTCATCGGCAGGCAGCGCCGCCGCCGCATTGCGGATGAACGGCAGGAAGTGCCGCACGTTCAGGTCCGAGCGGCTGGTGTCCTTCAGTATCTGCCAGGCATCGTCGCTGTCGAGCGTCGCGTGCGCCTCGATGCGATGCTGGATTTCGACGTTGCGGTCCGCCGCGCCCCAAAGAAAGGCAAACAGATCGGAGGCCGGGTAGCCCTGCTCAGGCGAGTTGTTCCAGTTGGCGATATAGCCCGAGCGCGGGTTGTAGACCTGCGGGTTGGTGGCGAACGGCAGCACGCCGCGCCAGTCCCATTCCCCGGTACCGGGCACGGGCAGGCGCGGGTCGTGCCCGGTCCGACGATGCGGATAGGCGCCGGTGTGTACGTATCCGATATTGCCCTGGCGATCCGCGTAATACCAATTGGACGATGCCGTGCACGGTGCGGTAGATGTCGAGTGTCACGGGCGCGCCATCCTTGACGTGGATGAGCTCGGAGCGCTTTTGCATCTGCACCCACTTGCCGTTGTGCCAGTAGAAGTCAGGCCGGGTGGGGTCGATGCGCTCGGCAAACATGTCGATGTCGTCGCCAAAGCCGGCGGTCGATCCCCAAGAGATCTTGCCGTTGTGGCCAAACAGGATGCAGGGGTAAGCAAACGGCGTATTGCCGACGATATCGAAGCCCGCGCCATGCAGGCCAATACCGTAGGTGTAGCCAGGGTTGAACCAGCCAAACTGCGGCCCGTTGAGCATGATCGCCTTGGCATCGCGCGCGCGCTGCTTGCCGATCACCCACATATTGCTGGTGGTCGGGAAGCCGGCAAGGCCGTTGGCGCCGCTCTGCGCATACTGGGCGAACACGGTGTCGCGGTTGGCCTGCGCGTCGAGCGCGAGCAGCATGCCGTCGTCGCCGCGCGCGGGCCGCTCGGCCATCGGAGGCGGTCCGTCGTAGCGCGGCAACGTGTAGGCAAGGCCACCGGTGACTGACGCGGCGCCGAGCCGTATCGGGTAAGTACGCTCGCCGGCTGCGATGGTGGTGACCGCCTTCGGGTTGACGAGCCACTTCAACTGAGTGAACAGATCCATGCCGCGCGCTTCGCCATACCGGTCCTTCAGGGCGGTGAGCAGCGCGAGGTTGTCCACCTCGCTGGTGCTGTCGGAGAAGCGGTTCGCCATGGTGCCGACGAACACCATCGCCACGTCGAATGCGCTCCAGTCCGAAGGCTTGAAGCCGGCGTCGTTGAACTGCTTGGGCATCAGGGTGTCGGGCCGCGCACGGACCTGCGCGATCCACGCATTCATCCCGGCGGCATAGCCATCGAGGATGTCACGCTCCCTTTTCGGCAAAGCTGCAATTTGTTGCTCGATCGCCGCGGGCCAGTAGTTGCCGCGCGTTGCCAGGTCGAACTTGGCGAACTGCTCGCCGAACACCTCGGCCACGGTGCCTTGCGTGCTGCGCTTTGCCATCTCCATCTGGAACAGCCGGTCTTGCGCGACGGCATAGGCATAGCCATAGAAAAGCTTGTAGGCGGTGTCCGCGTAGATATGCGGCACGCCATACTCGTCCCGCTTGATCACGACCTGCTGCGCGGCAGGGGCCGAGGCAGCATGGGCCGTCGCAACACCAATGGGAATATCCACGATGCCGCCGAGGGCGAGGATGGCGGCAGTCGATGCAACGCAGGCAAGGCGGGGGCGCAGGGGCATGATGTCTCCGGGGTCTCTTTTCCTTATGGCGCCGGAACATCCTAAAATAAGCCGACCGAGCGGTCAATTAATCAAAACCCATCTGCGCCCGCAACTTGTCGCGCGCCGCTTGAGTCTTGCCGCGCAGCGGCATTGCTGCCGCCGATGGTGGCGCGCCTTGTCGTCCCCGCTTGCGCAACCTCGCCCGCGACGGCCGCTTCGATTACTTGCTCCTGGTATCGGCGGCGACCCCGTCGTCCCCGCCAGCCGCGGCGCCTCGCCTGGGTCGGCGGACAGCTCTGACCTTCCCGCTACTCCCGCCACCGCAGAAGAACTGGTCGCCGCCATCGGACTCGAGTCCCGAGATGCCGGCGCCTGGAGGCATCTCGACCTTCTCCTCGACCACGCCCGTTCGGGGATCGATTCGCCTCAGTTCGCTCTGGTCGCCTTCCCAGGTGCCGTGCCAGAGTTCTCCGTCGATCCACGTGACCCCGGTGACAAAACGGTTGGACTCGATGGTGCGGAGAATCGCCCCGGTCTGGGGATCGACCTGATGGATCTTCCGGTCCCGGTACTGCCCCACCCAGAGCGTTCCTTCGGCCCACGCGAGCCCCGAGTCGCCGCCGCTGCCGGGCGCCGGAATCGTGCCARGTACGCGGCCGGTTGCCGGGTCGATCTTCTGGATGCGATTCTCGGCGATCTGATAGAGGTACCGGCCGTCAAAGGCCGTTCCTGCGTGCGCGGCGACATCGATTGAGCGTAGCGTCTTGCCGCTCGCCGGATCGAGGGCGTTCAGCTTGTCTCCGGTGGCGAACCAGACTTGCTGACCGTCATAGGTGACGCCATGCACGTTGTCGATACCTGGAAAAGGGACCGTATTCACGGATGATTTCGGCTGCCGAGTGTTTCATTTCTCTGTCCTCGTCACTGGTTGCATGTGTACATCCTAGTCACTTGGCAGGGGCGCGGGGAGTAACAAGGTCGTCGCGAATCCCGGCACGGGCGGGGTCACCCAGCGACGCGCCCGCCCGTGACCAAACGACTGCACCTTGCCTGCTGCCGCCAGCGCATCGATCGCGCGCTGCACGGTCCGCTGGCTGGCGCCAAGCGCCAGGGCCGAGCTCGACCATGACTCACCGTCGGCAAGGAAGGCCAGCACTGCCGCGTGCTTGTCTTCGACGGGACGCGCCAGCACGACGATCTCGCGCGCGTGGCCCGGCACCAGTGCGAATCCTCGCTTCGTGGCGCTCACGCCGGCCACTTCCCGAAGCACGGTGCGAAGCCGCCCGACTTCAACGCGCAACCGCACGCGATGCGATTCATCGGCGTGCTTCGTCCGGAATGCCTGTGCGATGAGCGTTTCCCGGGCTACGTCTTCGGGCCACGCTTCGGCCAGTGTGCGTGCTAGCGCGAACAACACGGGACGCCTGGCGAGCAAGACCGCCTTGCCGGCGTCATGCACGACATTGCGGCATGCGTCCACGACGAGCGCTTTCGACGCCAGCAGCGCTTCCACCTCATCCAGCAGCAGGAGCCGCTCCTCGCCACGCGCAACCAGGCGCGCCGCGGGCGTGTTCAGGATGAGGGATGCGTTTTCAACCTCCGCCGTCAGCGCTGGGATTCCCGCGAGGCGTGCGGCGCGCTGGGCCCGATCGAGCGCGGCACGCGCCGTTTTCGATTGCAGGCGTCGCATTGCGATCCCGGCGACGACCAGTTCGTGCGCGGTCTTCAATGCAGGTGGATAGTCGGCAGGTGGAAAGGGCGAGGAGACGACTCCGGCGAGCGTATGTTCGGCGTCGTCGAGGCGCCCGATCAGGAGGAGGCGCCTGACTTCGAGATACCGCGCATGCGCGGCGTTGACGTGGTCGCCGTGCGCTTCGAGCGTTGATCGGGCTGCGTCGAGCACCCTGGCGGGCCAGCCCAGGTCGCGCGAGGCGAGTGCGATCTCGGCTTCGGCAATGACACACCTGGCGCGGGCCACGGCTTCCTTGGGGCCGAAGGCGCGCGCCGCGCTCCGCACGAGCGCCTTGGCCCGGGGGAGATCCCCGAGCTGTGCCATCGCGATGCCGCGAAGCGCGAGCGCGGGCGCGTCGTCGCGCAAGGCGACCCGGTTCAGCGCGCCGAGGGGGTCGCCCGCAGCGAGCGCACGCRCCGCGGCGGTGATCAGCGAATCCATCTACCTGAATCCCGCCACACTTGTCACGCTCCCCGTTCGAAGTCAGGCGCTAATCTAGCACACGAGTACCAGCCAGCACGCCTGTTCCTGAGTCAGGCGAGCGCCAGCCGCGCTCCCGCACTGCCGATATGCCGCACGATCGCAGCGTTGACTTCGAGCGTATGCGTAAGCGGGCCCATATGACCGGCGCCTTCGATGACAACAAGACTGGCGGCGGGCATGAGTGCCGGCAACGCTTCCGCGATGAGTCGCGTCGGCGTGGGCGCGTGTTCGCCGCGCATGATCAACACGGGAAAATCGAGGTCGCCGTATGCGGCCATAGGCGTCGGCTCCTCGATCAGCGCGCGAAAATCCAGCGGTGCTTTTGGCGTCCAGCGTGCCAGCGCGGCTTGCACGGACGGCCGTAGCGCGGCCCACGCGCCCGGGCCGCTCCAGTAGTCGACAAACGACATGGCCGCGCCGATGTAGTCGCCGGTGCACACCGCCTCCGCGGTTTTCGTGGCAATCGCCCGGATCTCGGCGAACGCGGCCGTCCCGTGCGCGCCGATCGCTTTCAGCAGGTGAAAGGCGGACGGCTCATAGAGGGCAAGGCTGGCAATTCGATGCGGTCGCTCGACAGCAGCATGGAGCGCGACGCCTCCGCCATAGGAGTGGCCGACAAGGTGCACCTTGCAACCGGCACGATCGATGATGTCGATCGTTCTAGCCGCCTCGTCTGCCAGGGTAAAGGCGCGCACGCCGCTCCATGGGCCAGAGCTGTCGCAGCCGTAATGCTCGGGTGCGAAGAGCGCGTGGCGCGGGTCGAGCGCGCTGCCAAGCTGCCGCCATTGCCCCGCACCCGCACCCGAGCAATGCAATGCGATCACGGGCGCCGGGTTCACCGTCGTTGGGTTACGGATCTGCATATCCATCACGGTCTCCAATCAAGTCGCGGTTTTGCCGGTGGCCCGTGTTTTCGATTGCCYGTCAGCCCATGATCGGCGCGAGCGCGGCCCCGATCCGGTGCRCTTGCGCCGGCGAGATCATGGCGTTGAGCGTTTCGCCGAAGCGCGGGATCTGCACGCCCGACACGATGTATTGGAAGCGATAGGCGGCAAGGACGGTGTTCATCACGCTATCCTTCTCGGCCGTTGTCGTGGGCCGGTTGCAAAGTTCGATGAAGTAGCGCGCGTCCGCTGCCGCCTGGGCTTGCAGAATGACATCGATGGCGCGGACCAGCGCAATCAGGTCGTCCACGGCCGCATCGCGTGCTTGCGGCGAAAGTTTCGCGTTCTCACGGACCCATTCCAGTTCATCCAGAATCGCGTGCTGCGACTCCTCTTTCCAGTGGAACAGGAACACATCCTTGAACAGGGGTGAGAGCTCGCTGTCCGGCGCAATGCTGGCCCGGTAGTGGGCTTGCGTGAACAGTTCAATGAGGCAGGTCAGCGCGAGCACCGACCAGGTCGACTTGCCCAATACGAACGACGCGACGTCATCGGGCTGCGGTTCGAACTTGTATCCCGCGGGCATCCGGGCGCCGATCATGGTCTCGATACGGCGAAACAGCGCCTGGTGCTTTAGCTCTTCGTCGGTGAAGCGAACCAGCGCCTCAAGCGCGATCTGGTCGCCAAGCCAGTGGTCGCGGCTCACCTCAAGCATCTTGGCGCCGATGAACCGCTCGACCAGGCCGAAGATATTGGCATACGAGCGACCCTGGATCTGCGACAGCAGGCGGCGCTCGTTGCCGTTCAGGAACGGCAGGCGATCGACGAACGACAGGCCATCAGGCAGGAATTTCTTCGTGAAGTCGAAATCCCGATGGCGAAGCACGTCGCCATCAATGTCCCACCGGACGCGCCTGGACACTTCCACGCATTTGGCGTAGCGCGCGGAATCGACGTAAGGTTGCGAGAGAGGTGGTTGAATACCGGCAACGGCATGCCGGATCCTGAGGGCGGCGGGATCGGTATCGGGCAGAGAAGGTGAATGGATTGCGGACATGACGGTTCTCCTTGGGAGACGGGGTTGGGGTTGCAGCTGGTGCTGCTGCAAAAAATGCGGTCGAGGGACAATTGAGGTCCGACGACGTCGCAGCGTGCGCGCCGGTGCATTCGCAAATCGCCAGGTTCGTCTGGAGTAGACGCATACAACGCGTGCATCACCCGCCTGATTCGCGGAGAACGCCACAACCCTTATTGCTGCCCTGCTTCAATCGAATCTTCTTGCGTGTGTTGGCCTTCAGGCACGGGGCTAGTATCCTGACGGTAAGCACGCGATTGAATAGCCGGTCGTCCGGATTTCTTGTGCGTGGCCCCAACATTGGGCAACCGCTGCCATGGATGCTCTCTCCGATGTGTTGCGCGTCATCCAGTTGACGGGGGCGGTTCACCTCGACGGCAGCTTTTCGGCGCCCTGGTGCGTCATCGGGCAGGCTGATTCGGCGCTTTGCTCGGCATACCTGCCGCCCTCCGAGAACGTCGTCTCGTTCCATCTCGTGACAGAAGGAAGGTGCTGGGCGATGCTGCCAGGCGACCCGGCGAGCACGCTGCAGGTGGAAGCAGGCGATGTCATCGTGGTACCGCAGGGCGAGACCCACGTGTTAGGCAGTTCCACCGATCTGTTGCCGGAATTCCTGGCGCCGATACTGGCCAATCATGTCCAGGCGAAACCGGGTGAAGTCATGACACTCGTCCACGGCGGCGGTGGCGAGATCACTCGCATGGTGTGCGGCTTTCTCTCCATGCAGGACAATTCGCGCAACCCCCTGCTGTCCGCGCTGCCCAGGCTGTTCAAGGTGAGCATGCGCGGATCCGGCGCGTCGTGGCTCGAATCGTCACTGCGCTTCGCCACCGAGGAGGCGGCTTCGGCGCAGGCGGGCAGCGCCACGGTGCTGGCCAAGCTTGCGGAGCTGGTGTTCGTCGAAGCGGTTCGCCGTTACGTCGGCACGATGGCCGATGATCGCAAGGGGTGGCTGGCGGGATTACGTGATCGCTTCGTCGCGCGAGCACTCGCGCTGATGCATGCGCGGCCGGTGTATGCCTGGACCGTGGAAGCGCTCGCCCGCGAAGTTGGCATCTCGCGTTCGGGGCTGGCACAGCGCTTTACCGAACTGGTCGGGCTGCCACCGATGCAATATCTGGCGCTGTGGCGCCTGCAGCTCGCCGCGCGGCAGCTTCGCCTCACTGATTCGTCGCTGGCGTCGATCGCCGAGGCTGCCGGGTACGAATCGGAAGCCTCATTCAATCGCGCGTTCAAGCGGGAGTTCGGCAAGCCACCCGCGACATGGCGCAGGAATACGATCACGATCGGCGCCGCGACCCGGGACAAAGAACCCTCCGGCGACAGTCATCCGCCGGCAAGCGAATCTTAAAATTACTGGAAAATCACACCGGGCCGCAATCCGTCTCGCGTTGGCGCGCCCAAAGCGGGTATCCAATGAGCCAGTTCGACAGCCCCGGGCGAGAATGGCCGGCTGCACTCGCCCGACCGCCTGCCCGACCTTCGTTGACCTTGACTTGTCCCCCCCCGTAGCAGAGGATTGATTTGCTACTTGTCGCCGTGACTGCGGCAACAGGCCGGTGTTCGTGTACCTGTGTACCTTCAACGGAGGTCCATATGAGCTATCACCTGGAAGGTCGTCTGCTCGAGGTTTGCAACTGCAACGTCCTCTGCCCCTGCTGGATCGGCGAAGACCCTGACAACGGCACCTGCGACACCATCGTCGCGTGGCGCATCGACAAGGGAACGGTCGACGGCGTCGATGTCAGCGGCAATACCATCGCGGCTGTCGCACATGTGCCCGGCAATATCCTGCAAGGCAACTGGACGGCAGCGATCTACGTCGACGACAATGCCTCCAAAGCGCAGGAAGATGCACTCCTGAAGGTCTACACCGGTCAGGCCGGTGGGCCGGTCGCCGAACTCGCCAAGCTCATCGGCACGGTCGTATCCGTGGAGCGGGCACCGATCCGCTTCACAGTAGTCTCGGGCAAGGGCACGCTCGAGATCGGCCAGGACTACTTCGCCGAGCTTGAGCCCTATCTCGGCGCGACGGGTGGCCAGACCACCCTCTCCGACACCGTGTTCTCGACAGTGCCGGGAGCTCCGGTATTCGTCGGCAAAGCCCCGACCTATCGCTCCAAGAACGCCGCCCTCGGCATTGACCTCGACATCAAGAACCACAACGCCCTGCAAAGCACCTTCGTCTTCGACGCATGAGCCCGATGGCAGGCTCACCGCAGTCCGGCGCCTCGCGCCATCAGCGCGTGTTCCTGCCGATCCTGGCCGCGCTGATTGCGCTCGCGTGGGTGGCGTTGTGGGCTTGGACTCGCACGCCATACGGACGCTATCTTGAGCACGATGACTGGACCGCATCAGGACCGGCGGCATTCTTGTGCCGTGTCGTTCCCGCCGGCGATGTGGTCGTGCCGGTGGTGCTCTACGCCGCTGCGTGGATCCTCATGACGGCGGCCATGATGCTGCCGACTACCTTGCCGTTGTTCAACGCCTTCGATCGGTTGACGGCCGGGCGCCCGGACCACGTGCGACTGCTCATGCTGCTCGCGCTCGGCTACATGACGGTGTGGGGAGCCTTCGGGCTTCTGGCGCATGCACTACACAGTGCGCTGCTATCCCTGCTCGCCAGCGTACCCGGCCTGGCCTGGCACGGCTGGCTGATCGGCGCCGCGATCATTGCCCTGGCCGGCGCCTTTCAGTTCAGCAGGCTCAAGTACCGGTGCCTGGAGAAGTGCCGCACGCCCTTGAGCTTCGTCATCGAGCGCTGGCGTGGACAGGCGCACGCGTGGCACGCGTTCGCGCTTGGCGCGCAGCATGGCCTGTACTGCGTCGGCTGCTGCTGGGCGCTGATGCTGCTGATGTTCGCGCTCGGCACCGGCAGCCTCGGCTGGATGCTCCTGCTTGCGGCCGTGATGGCGATTGAAAAGAACGTGGGCTGGGGCCGCCGTCTCAGCACGCCGCTCGGTGTCGCGCTGTTGTCTTGGGCAGTCGTCCTGGTGACAACCCATGCTTGAAGAGCCCCGTGGCGTGCCGGCCTCGCAGACGATCATCCTTACCGTGGCGGCGATGCTTGCCTTCGCGGCCAATTCACTGCTGTGCCGGCTTGCGTTGCAGCAAGGGCACATCGATCCGGCCAGCTTTGGCAGCATCAGGCTGGTTTCCGGAGCGATCACGCTCGCGGTCATCGTACGGATCAGGCCGGAGCGGTTCGCGCGCGGCCATGCCGACTGGCGCGCCGCGGCGATGCTGCTTGCCTACGTCACATTCTTCTCCTTCGCGTATCTCACCTTGCCCGCGGGCACGGGCGCATTGATTCTGTTCGGTGCGGTGCAACTGACCATGTTCAGCGTGGGCTTTCGCTCGGGCGAGAGGTTCGGACCCATCGCCTCGCTTGGACTCGTGCTGGCGGTCGCGGGGCTCGTCTACCTGGTCTCGCCGGGTGTTGCTGCCCCGCCACCACTCGGCGCCGCGTTGATGGCGATCGCTGGCGTAGCGTGGGGCGTGTACTCGCTGCGCGGCCGCGGTGTGGCCGACCCGCTTGCCGCCACGGCTGGCAACTTCGCGCGGGCGGCGCCGCTCGCCCTCGTGCTGAGCTTGCTGTTCGTCGCCAACGCGTACACGGACAAGGCCGGAGTTGCCCTG
This sequence comes from Cupriavidus sp. 05T313, assembly GCF_056396665.1. Taxonomy (NCBI): domain Bacteria; kingdom Pseudomonadati; phylum Pseudomonadota; class Betaproteobacteria; order Burkholderiales; family Burkholderiaceae; genus Cupriavidus; species Cupriavidus sp. 05T313. Next base: position 86,156 of record NZ_JBFTLX010000003.1, read on the forward strand.
GCCATGGCCTCCGGCGCACTGACGTCCGGCATCGGCTATGTCATCTGGTATGCGGCGCTGAGCAACCTTTCTGCCATGCGCGCGGCCACCGTACAGTTGTCGGTGCCGCTGATCGCTGCATTTGGCGGCGTGCTGTTCCTGTCGGAAGCGATCACACCACGCCTGGCTGCCGCCTCCGCGGCGATCCTCGGCGGCATTGCGATGGTGCTGTTCAGCAGGTCGCGCAAGCCGCGCCCTTAGCCTCCGACACCTGTGCGCAATGGGTTCATCGCGCCACCGGCGTCCCCGGAATACCTTGCCAGAGACCTTATCCGCACTCTGGCCAGGTGCCAGGATCTGCAAAGACCTGTGTGCTGAACTCGCCAATGCCACGCGAGAATTTCAACGACCTGCTTGCCTTCATCGCCGTCGCCCGCGAGCGGAGCTTTGCCCGGGCCGCCGCACAGATCGGAGTATCTCAATCTGCCTTGAGCCACACCATTCGCTCGCTTGAAACGAGACTGGGCGTTCGCCTTCTGACGCGCACCACGCGCAGCGTTTCTCCGACCGAAGCGGGGGAACGTCTGCTGCAGTCGGTTGCGCCTCGTTTTGAAGAGATCGAAACCGAACTCGCGGCTGTTGGCGAGCTCCGGGACAAGCCGTCCGGAACAGTGCGCATTTCGGCGACCGACTACGCGATCAAGACCATCTTGTGGCCGAAGCTGTCCCCCTTGCTGCGAGCGTATCCCGATGACCCTGATCGGCCTACACATCATCCGGCGCAAGGCCTGTTCATAGTCGGGCCGCGAGGCGAGCCTGCTCAAGGAACGATCCGATCAAACGGGTACGCGGCGACGTCCTTTGCCATAGCATACCGAACCGGCGTGGTTCCGGTTCCGAGGGCAGCGAGATCTTGGCAATGTGCAGCGCCGACGTCAGCGGAGACGCGACGTCCGGGACCAGCGACACGCCCAGGCCGCGATCCACCATCATCGCGATCGCGAGCAGGGAACTGAGTTCGAAGCGCTCTTGCGACGGGGCAATGCCGGCCTTGCGCAGGTATTCGTCTGCCTGCTTCCCGCCGCCGAGGGTTCTGTCATATCGGATGAGCGGCCTGGTTCGCAGAAGCTCGTGGGGGTCTGCCTTCTTGTCACGCTCCGCAGCGAGCACGACCAACGGTTCCTGGCGAAGCAGTTCCCATGCAATCGCCTTCGGCATCGAAAAGGGCGGATGCAGGCAAACGGCGGCATCGAGATCCGAACGCTTGACCGCGTCATACAACTCGCTCGACATCGCCGACTGTATGTAGACGGACACGCGCGGGTGTTCGGCTGTGAAGCGCGCCAACGCGTCTGGCAGGAGGCTGTGGAGCGCGGTATTGATCGTCCCGATACGAAGCTCGCGAATTTCATCGGCCTGGCTGATCCAGCCTTTCAGGCTGTCCACTTCCCTGAGCAGGGGGCCGCATCGTTCTGCGAGCCGGCTCCCGGACTCCGTGGGCGCCACCGTCCTGCCGGCCCGTCCCAGGAGCCGGGTCCCGAGTTCCCGTTCAAGCACCTGAATCTGCTGGGAAATTGCCGCCGGGGTGACGTCAAGCCGCCTCGCAGCCTCGGCCAGCGAGCCGGTCTCGACAACCAGGGCGAAGGCTCTCAGATAGGCGGTTTCCATAGAATTTCTATTGAGCGAACGTAGAAAAGCATAGTTTATCTTTGTTGTGGATAGCACGACACTGCATCTCGTCCCACAGAGCTAGGTGTTGGCCATGAGAAGCAAGCTGTTTGTCCCCGGTTCGCGCCCCGAGTTTTTCCCAAAAGCGCTGGCAAGCGATGCGGACGCGCTGTCCTTCGACCTGGAGGATGCCGTTGCCGAAGACAGGAAAGCCGAAGCCAGATCCCTCCTGTCACGGCTCCTGCGCTCCGACGAGGCACGGAGCGCCGGCAAGACGCTCATCGTTCGCGTCAACGGCATTGCCACGGGGCATTTCGAAGCGGATCTTGCCGCAGTCGTAGTGCCAGGATTGCATCTGGTCAACGTGCCCAAGCCGGAGACCGACGACGACGTCCGGCACGCGGCTGAGGCAGTCGAACAAGCGGAACGGGCCAACGGCTTTACCGAAGCCGACGCCAAAGTCCGGTTGCTGCTCAATATCGAATCGCCGGCGGCGTTGCGCCGCGCTGCCGAACTGGCAAGCGCGCATCCACGCGTCGCCGGCCTTCAACTCGGGCTTGGAGATCTCTTCGAACCCATCGGCATTCACCGGCGCAATCCCGCGGCCATCGCAACGGCCATGTTCGCCGTGCGCATGGCCGCGGGAGAGGCCAACGTCTTTGCCTACGACACGGTGTTCGCCAACATTCGGGATACCGAAGGCTTCCGTGCCGAGGCGGAGATGTCCATGCGGATGGGCTTTCTTGGCAAAAGCTGCATCCACCCGAGCCAGATCGCGCTGGCCAACGAAGTGTATCGCCCGTCCGACGAAGAGATCGCGCATTCGATGCGGGTCGTGGCGGCCGCCGCCGAGGCGCATGCAAAAGGGATCGGGGCCTACGTCGTTGATGGAAAGATGATCGACCCACCCTTTGTCAGGCGTGCGCAGGCCATTGTCGATATCGGCAAGCGGCTGGGGCTGATCGCTGCCTGACCGGACTGTACAAAAATCAGACTGACAGGAGACAAACCATGAACACGTCATCTTCAAGCGGGGGCGCAGGACGCTTCGCGCTGATAGCCGCACTTGCCACGGTCGGCTCGCTGGCTGCTTCGCCTCACGCGGGCGCGGAGAGCGCGTATCCGTCCAGGCCCGTCACCATCGTCGTTCCCTATCCGCCCGGCGGCTCGAACGATACCTTCGCGCGGATCGTGGCGAAGGAGATCGGCGAGGACCTGAAGCAGCCCGTGATCATCGACAACCGGCCCGGCGCGAGCGGCAACACGGGGACCGGCATCGTGGCGAAGGCGGCCCCGGACGGCTATACCCTGGTCGCGGTGTCCTCGAGCATGACGACCAACGCGGCGGTGCAGGGCAAACTGCCCTATGACGCGATCAAGAGCTTCTCCCCGGTAGCAATGCTGGCCCAGGGCCCATTCATCGTGGCTGTCAGCAATGCGTTCCCTGCCAGGAGCCCGCAGGACCTGGTGGACGCGATCCGTGCGAATCCGGGCAAATTCAACTATGCGTCTTCCGGGCCAGGGAGCGTCAATCAGTTCGGCACCGAGTTGCTCAAGGCCAAGGCCGGAAAGCTCGCCATCACGCATGTCCCCTACCGGGGCATGGGACCCGCCATCACTGACCTGATCGGCAACCAGACGCAGGTGCTGATCTCAAGCGGACCGTCGCTGCTGCCCATGGTCAGGGCCGGCAAGGTCCGGGCCGTAGGCATTACCAGCCTGAAACCAAGCCCCATCGCACCCGACCTGGTACCCATGGCGAGCGCCGTTCCCGGCTACGAGTTTGAACTCTGGTGGGGCTTTCTCGCGCCCGCAGGAACGCCGGAGGCAGTCATTGCGCGGCTCAATGGGGCCGTGAACAAGGCTCTGGCAAAGCCATCCGTCAAGGCAGCGATCCTCAACGAAGGCGCCGAGGCAAAGCCCGGCACGTCCAAACAGTTCGCAGAGACGATCGCTGCCGATGTTGCCAGGTGGAAGCAGCTTGCCAGGCAGCAGAACATTGTCGCGGACTGAGTGTCCAATTGAATCCGGAGGCTGTATGCAAACCAACATGACTGTCGGAGACTGCGCATTCGGCGCATTCGGCGCAACCCGAACGGGGCCGTCCGGCCCGCTGACCGGCGTGCGCGTGCTTGACCTGAGCGCTTATATCGCAGGGCCGTACGGCTGCTCGCTGCTCGCGGATCAGGGCGCGGACGTCATCAAGATCGAGCCGCCCGTGGGCGACAACCTGCGCAAGTATCCTTCGACGCTGGAGGCCGAGAGCCGGGCGTTCCTCGGCGTCAACCGAAGCAAGCTCGGCGTCGTACTCGACCTGAAGGATCCCGCCGACCTGGATCGGCTGCTTGCGCTGGTGCACAACGCGGATGTACTTGTGCACAACTTCCGCCCCAGCGTCCCGGACCGGCTCGGCATTGGCTACGAGCAGCTCCGCGCCGTCAATCCGCGCCTCATCTACTGCGCCGTCACGGGATATGGCGAAACGGGCCCGCTGAAAGACAAGGCTGGCTATGACCAGGTGCTGCAGACGATGACCGGCATGTGCACGCTGCAAGGCAAGCGTGGCGGCCCGCCTGAAATTCTCTACGGCTCCGTGGTCGACTACTATGCGGCGGCCCTCGTGGCCGGCGCCGTTGCCTCTGCGCTCTACGAGCGTGAAAAGAGCGGCGAGGGGCAATATGTCGGCGTGTCCCTGCTTCGCGCGGCGCTGACCATGCAGTCCGCCCGGATGGTATGGGCCGATTCGGAACCCAGGGATGTGGGACGCGACATGCGTTCCGGCGGGATCACCGGCATCCATCCCACCAGGGACGGCTATCTCTATATCTCCGCCAACACCCCGCACTTCTGGAAGGCGCTGTGCGAGAAGACCGGTCTGACTGCGTTGCTGTCGACCGATCGCTACGATAGCGTGCGCAAGCGTGCCGAGCACCATGATGAGATCGTCCCCAAACTGCATGCCGCGTTACAGCAACGCACGGCCCTGGATTGGGAAGCCGTGTTCGGCGAAGAAGTACCATGCGCGGCGGCGCGGTCGGTGGAGGACATGTTCGACTTCCCCCAGGTGGCCGCGGAGGAAATGATCACGACGTTCGACCATCCGGTGGTTGGCCGCTATCGCGGCTTCACGCGTGGCGTCAAATTCGGCCGCACGCCCGGCCCGGAGCCATTCGCCGCACCTGTGCTCGATCAACACGGAGAAATGGTCCGCGACGCAGCGGACAGGCTGGGGCGGAATGCCTGATTCCACGCATGGCGGCGCTGCCGTGCAGGTGCCGAACAGTTCGGCCACCACGGTCCCGGTCAGCGCGGCACTCGCAAATGCCTGCGACTCCCATCTGCATATCTACGATCCACGCTTCACAGCCATTGCGCCGATCGTGGCGGATGCGACGGTGGAGGACTACCGCTGCGTTCAGGCGCTGATCGGGACCAGCCGCGCCGTCGTGGTACAGCCACGCTCCTATTGGACAGACAACAGTTGTACGCTCGATGCCATCCAGCGGTTGGGCCCGGCCAGTACCCGCGGAATCGCCGTGGTACGCCCGGACGTCACGGACGAGGCCTTGCATGCCCTCCACGCGGGAGGTATCCGCGGGATACGCTTCTCCCTTTATACGGAAATGCATGCCATTGTGGGGTTCGACATGGTGGAGCCGCTGGCAAACCGCATCGCCGAGTTCGGATGGCATTTGCAACTGCACTGGACCGCCGACCAGATCGTTGGACACCGCGACCTGCTGGCGCGGCTGCGCGCGCCCCTGGTCTTCGACCACCTGGCCCGCATGCCGCTCCCCGGGGGAACGGCGCATGCCGCGTTCGCGGTCGTGTCTGATCTGCTGGATCGAGGCAAAGCCTGGCTGAAGTTGTCTGGCGCATACCTCGACTCCCTCGTCGGCGCAGCCCGCCATTACGACGACATGGATCCGGTGGCGAAGGCATGGGTGGGAGCGGCCCCGGAACGGCTCGTCTGGGGCAGCGACTGGCCTCACCCCACCGAGGCGTGGCACAAGCCCGACGATGCCTTGCTGTACGACTTGCTTGCCCAATGGGCAGGTAGCCAGGAAATCCGCCGCAAGATACTGGTGGACAACCCTGCCTTGCTGTATGGATTCGAGGCCGCGTAAGCCGGCCGGACTTGAAGGAGACAAGATGAGAAGAACCCTGCAGGCGCTTTGCAAAGGCCTGGCGATCATGGCTGCTTCGGTGCCGCTTTGCGCCATGGCATTCCCCGACAAGCCGATTCGCATGGTGGTGCCCTATTCGGCGGGCGGCGGCGCCGACAATACGGCGCGTGTCGTCGCGCAGAAGATGGGGGAGATCCTCGGGCAGACGATCGTGATCGACAACAAGCCGGGCGCCGGCGGTGTCATCGGCGCCGACGCGGTGGCTAAAGCCGCGCCCGATGGCTACACCGTCCTCTATGACGCCTCGGCATTCGCGGTGAACGGTGCACTGCGCAAGCTGCCATTCGATCCTGCCAGCGATTTCATTCCGGTCTCGTTGGTGGCGACTGCGCCGCAGATCCTCGTGGTTGCCGCGAATGCGCCCTACAAGACCGTCGCTGACCTGATCGCCTCGGCGAAGAAGACGCCCGGCAAGCTGGCCTACGCGTCCGCCGGCGCGGGGACCGGATCGCATCTTGCCGCGGAGATGTTCAACGAGCAGGCGAAGATCGAGTTGCTCCATGTCCCATACAAAGGCGGTGCGCCAGCGCTCACCGATGTGATGGGAGGACAGGTTGCGATCTATTTCGGGAACACGGCGTCCACGCTGCAATACGTCACCAGCGGCAAGCTCAGGGCGCTTGCGGTGACATCCAGGAAGCGGATACAGGGATTGCCCAATACGCCCACCCTTGCGGAAAGCGGCATGCCGGACTATGAAGTGCTCGAATGGAATGGCGTGTTCCTGCCGAAGGGCACCGCGCAGGATCGCGTGCAAGCCATCGCAGGTGCCGTGCAGAAGGCTATCGCGGATCCGGGTGTGCGTTCCAGGCTGCAGCAAGCCGGACTCGACCCGGTCGGTAACTCTCCACAGGCGTTCAAGAGCTTCCTGCAAGGCGAATCACTGCGCTGGCACACCCTTGTCAAGGCACGCGGGATCCGGGTCGAATAGACAGCCTCACTTTGAGCGTCGCCGTCTCACGGGCACCTGCTTCCACCGGGATCGCGGGTGGCCACCCTTCCCCGGGAAGCGCCGCTCTCACCTGCATCGTATGTGGCGAGCGCACAGAGGCCGAACTGAAGCGCCTGTGCGCGGCCCCCGAGACAAACTCAGACCCCGCGCACACGCCGCACCAACTCGCTCAGGCCGAGCGAGTGGCCGGGATCGTAGTAATGGATCAGCAGCGAGCGCCGCTGCCCCATCTCCACATCGAGGTTGGCGTGCTTCAGCGCAAAACCGTTGAATACGTAGACACTGCCAAGCTGCACCGGCACGCGCGCGCAGTGGCCTCGACGCAGATCGTGCAGCGTCAGCCATTTCCGCCACTCGAACGGTAGCTTGCGATGGATGCCATGGGTAACCTTGCACATCACATTGCCCAGCGTGGAGACCGCCAGACGGGGGCGCCGATACATGAGCAGGTCACCGTTGCAGGCACAATCCGGCGCCAGTTGTAGCGGAATCAGCATCGTCAGCAGATGGGAATCGTAATGGCGGCAATGACTGTCCCTCCGCTTTACCGGGTCCGCGCAACGAATCACGTGCACGGGTTCCGGACGCAATATTCCCGGTACAGCCTTCGCCGCCATCGCGCGCGTATCCGCACAGACGGCCTCCTCGAGTTGCCGGAATGCGTCGCTACGACGCAGCATTTCCGCTATGGCGTCTGGATGGGGGCGTTCCGACACATTGCCAGGCAGAGAATCAATGGCCGCGTTGATCTCGGCAATCGCCTGCATCGGAACTACACTACGAAAATCCTTGAGGCCAACGCCCCTGTCAAATCGAAGCCGCTTCGCCACGGTATGACCTCGCACTTTTTACCAGGGTTTCATAAATGGATGCAATGTCGATAGCTCCAAGGTGAAAGCGTATAGCAAATCTTTTTTGCCTGCGGGGCGTAGTGTGCGCTGGCGCACGATAGTTGATGATGCGTGCGGAACTCCGGCCCAGGGAAGGGCGGCAATTGCTTTTCCCTCCAGAGCGACAGGAATCGCAAACTGAGTCGCAAGCCAGGACCGGCACCTGTCCTGGCCGACAAGGCGCCGCTTGCGCGCCTTTGCGCCTGCTCGCCTTACCGCGGCCTGTTCGCCGCGTCTTCGGCCTGCGCGCGCAGGCGTTCCTCCTGGGCCCTCAGCTCGGGGGTAAACTCCGCGCCGAAATCGTCGGCCTCGAAGACCGGGCGAATTTCGATCTCGGACTCCCCTTCCATGGGGTTGGGGCAGCGCCTGACCCATTCGACGGCCTCGTCCATGGACTTCACTTGCCACAGCCAGAACCCGGCAACGAGTTCCTTGGTTTCCGTGAACGGTCCGTCGATCACGGTCCGCTGGCTGCCAGAAAAGCGCACCCGTTTTCCCCTCGCGCTCGGGTGCAAGCCTTCGCCCGCAAGCAGCACGCCGGCCTTGACGAGTTCTTCATTGAAGTTGCCCATGGCCGTAAGCAACTCCGTGCCGGGCATCTTGCCGGCCTCTGACTGGCTCGTGGCCTTCACCATCACCATGACACGCATCGCCGTTTCTCCTTGATCGGATTGCCGGAGCCGCACCGCCCCGAACTCGATTCAGGATAGACGGACGGCTCTGACACTACGACGAACCGGGATACCGGAAATCGACACCGCCTTCGGAAAATCCGGGGCAACACGTGGCCAGGTCCGTCACCGACGGCGCGGATACGGGCCCGTGGCGGCTGGCCCGCTTTCGCGCCGGGGTTGTTTTTGCGCACCGGCGCGCCGTGCGGGCAGAGGTTGCGCGGCAGCACCGCGGTGTCATATTCATCACACCGAACGCCGGCGGACGGCAAGCGCGGGCGCCCGCGGCCAGCCACCCCGCCTATATTGAGAATTCTTCCCGCAGCGTGTCGAGACTGGCACCCCTGATTCGTCGTCTGCATGGCGGCACTTGTTGCGCGCCAGTTTGCAGACAATCCCAAAGGAGATCGGACATGAATTACATCGATGGATTTGTTCTCGCCGTGCCCACCGCCAAGCGGGAGACCTATCGCAAGCACGCCGAGGCCGCCGCGGTGGTGTTCAAGGACCATGGCGCGCTGGGCCTGGTCGAGTGCTGGGGTGATGATGTGCCCGAGGGCAAGCTCACCTCGTTCCCGATGGCCGTGAAGCTGGAGAAGGACGAGACCGTGGTCTTCTCCTGGATCCTGTGGCCATCGCGCAAGGTCCGCGACGAGGGCATGAAGGCCTCCATGGCCGATCCGCGGCTGAAGATGGACGAGCCGATGCCGTTCGATGGCAAGCGGATGATCTTTGGCGGCTTCGAGATGATCGTGGACGCTTAGCCGGACGGCCGCGGCGGGCCGGTTTTGCGTGGGAAGGGGGTGCGCCAGGCCGATGAGTGAGGCGGCGTTGCAGCCCTGGATCGACAGCCAGCCTTCTTTGTTGGAAGCAGTGGCGGTTTGATTTGAGGCACCGGGCGGTATGACTCCACCCGGTGTTCGCCTTCATGTCTCCCGCGGAACGATCAAGAGATCAAGAGATCGGGCACTCGGCGTTCCCCTCTCCTGCTTGCGGGAGGGGTCGGGGGAGAGGGCGGGCGCTTGTCCTCCCCTCTGAGGGGGGCCACGCCGGCGCGCATACGAGCCGGACATGAGCGTCGCCAGGATTTCGCCAGTTCGACAGGTGGCCGCCATACGCTGGTAATGGCGGCTCGGGGTTTTCGTACCCACTCCGGCAAATTCCACTTACGGCGCCAATGCTGCGCAGGCGAGCGCAGGAAGGAAGGACGCTTCGAGAAGCGGATACGCCTGCCCGATGGGTCTTATCTCGCCGACATTTCCATGGCCAGGTTTCGTCAGCGTCGCACTAGCGATAAACCCTGATCTATTGCATCGGAGCAGCACATCGCTGGCAGCCGGCTTTATCTATGGCACCGTTAGCGGTATCTTCCTCGCACGCGGCCTTGTGACGTGTCGGCTTACGCGACAGGCGCCGCGCTGCGGCATGCCGGGCTAATCACATGCGCCAGCCCGAACAACTCACCAGCCAGCAGTCATGAACGCAATAGAAAAATTTCAGCTGTTCATCGCCGTCCCTTGCGTCCTGGCATTCGCGCTGATCGAGGCGATCATCCTGTCGCGCCGCCAGCGCTATGACTGGCGGGCTTTTGGTGTGTCGGCACTGGATCTGGTCGTGCGCATCGCGATCGGGATCGCCTTGCCGCTGTCGATTGCCGCGCCGCTGGTGCGGCTGGCGTTCGAACATCGGCTGCTGACGATCCACCCCGTGGGCTGGGTAGCGTTGCCGCTGCTCTTTATCGGGCAGGAGTTCTGCTACTACTGGTATCACCGCGCCGCGCACCGGGTGCGCTGGTTCTGGAGCAACCACGCGGTGCATCACTCGCCTAACGATCTCAATCTGTCGGCTGCGTTTCGCATCGGGGTGCTTGGTAAGCTGACCGGCACGGCGCTGTTTTTCGTGCCGCTGGCGTGGATCGGCTTCGAGCCGGGCGTGGTGTTCGCGGTGCTGTCGCTCAATCTGCTCTACCAGTTCTGGATTCATGCGGTATGGATTCCGCGGCTGGGCTGGCTGGAGGGAATCCTCAATACGCCGTCGGCGCACCGGGTGCACCATGCGTCGAACCTGGAGTACCTGGATGCGAACTATGGCGGCGTGCTGCTGGTCTTCGACCGCTTGTTCGGCACCTACGTGAAGGAGCGCGACGACGTGCCCTGCCGGTATGGGCTGGTGCATCCGATCCACAGCGCCAACCCGCTGCGGATCGAGTTCACGCAGTGGGTCCGCCTGTTGCGCGACCTGGCCGGGGCGCGCAGCGCCCGCGCCTTCTTCGGATACCTGTTCATGCCGCCGGGCTGGACGCCGGATGGCGAGGGCAATACCACCGCGCAGATGCGCGCGCGCAAGCCTGAGTCCGGAGTGGCGCGCGGCGCGGCCGGCGGCTGAATCCAGGCGGCGGTGCGGCACGCGTTACCCGGCCAACGAACCGGCGCGCGTTGCGCATTGGGCTTCCGGTGGCATTGAGCGCTGCCCTTAGGCTCCGCGCCGGCGCGCTATCCGGCCGCCACCTTCATCCAATGTATTCCACCAGGACCACCGCGCCGAACCCCGGAGGCTGGTCCTTCACCGCCGGCACCAGGCTGATCGTGCACTTCTGCCGCGTGCTGCAGCGGAAGTACGGGTGGTTATCCACCCGGCCTGCCGAGCTCGCCGGACTCAGGCTCAGGGTAGCCAGCGCAGTGGTGGAGGCCTCGCCCGTTTGCACGGTGTAGCCTGCCTTGCCGCCGGATCCGAGCGCGCCGGCCGGGACATCCACGATGACGCGCAGGATGATCGCGTGCAGCGGCAACACGATGGATAGCGGGCCGTCGGCGCCGCTCGGCAGGTTGCCGAAGGCGGACTTGAACGAGACGATCTTCTGCTTGACCGTCGCAATCGCCGCCACGTCCCAGCCCACTTCGGCATCGGCGTAGACACTGCCCGTGCCGTTGCCCCGGCAGCTTTCGAGCAGCACTGCGCGGCGGCGCCCGGCCTGACCTCCTGCCTCGGAGAAGACAAACGCCTCGTCCGGGTAGGTGCAGTTGAGGAAATCGCAGTTCCGGTAGCTGGAGCGCCCCTGGCCGGCCGGCGCCTGTCCGGTCGTGTAGTGGTGCCGGCCCATGATCTGGCAATTGTCGAACACCACTTGCGCCCCGGAACTGTCACCCGGCGAGAACAAGGCCGACATCACCCCCGCGGCGAATGGCTGGTAAGCCTGCGAACTGAAATCGCAATCCTTGAACCCGATGTTGCCTTGCTCCCACTCGCAATACATCAGGCCCGCGAACCGGGTCTTCTGCTCGACGCGCAAGCCCGACGCCTTGAACGAACAGACGCCGCGCGCATGGGAGCGCCCGCGCAGGTTGAACAGGTAGGTTTGCGCGGCGGGTTCATAGCCACTGACATCGCAATCGGTCAGCTTGATATTGCCGCCCTTGGCCATGTCGATCCAGGTGCTGGAGCTCCAGTATTTGCAGTGGTCAAACCAGTAGTTCAGGAACTGGTCCGAGGTATTGGCGGTGCCCACGTAGAGAAACGACTGCCATTTGCCGGCCCAGGAACAGCGGCCGAAATGCCACTCGCTGTTGTTGTTCCCGCCGGTGAGGTTGGCGCCATATCTCCAGTTGCCGGTGAAGATGCAGTCGTCGAAGGCGTAGTCCTGCGCGCCGCCCGTACTGGTGCTGTCGATCAGGTCGCTGTTCGGCGCCTTGCCGTGGAACTGGATGTTCCTGAAGCGGAGCACCAGCAGCTTGTCGTTGTTCTTGATGAGCGGCCCCGGCATGGCCGGCTGGTAGATGATGACCACCGTTCCCGGCGCCCCGTCACCCTCGATCGTCAGGCCTTGCGTGCGCTCCCCGAATGCGCCGGAGTCCACCAGCGCGCCCGGCTGCGTGATCAGGTAAGTGCCGGGCGGCAGCACGATGCGCTTGTTGCCGATCCTGTTGGAGTTTTCGTCGCCGAGGGCTTTGCGTTTGAGCGAGGCGACTTCTTTCAGTGCCCTGCTGAACGCCTGGTCGGACGGGCTCGAGCCGGTCGCGTCCAGGCCCGCGAAATCCTTGACGGATACCACGCGCTCTTCCGCCCTGCCCTCTTGCGCGGTGCGCGCGATGGCGCCCCTGCCGATGCCAACGGTCGACGCCAGCGCGGCACCGGCCCCCGCGACCGTGCCTGCGAGCCGTGCAAAGAATTGTCGCCTGAATGGAGTCATGCCGTTTCCGTGTGGTTACTCGTGTAGCTTTCGACCGGCGCAGGCATGGCAACGCCATCACCCTGCTTACTGCGTCATCAGGTACGCCCACAAGGCGGAACAGTCGCTATCCGACAGGACGTACTGCGGCATCGCCTTTACCAATACCACGTTGGCCACGTCGATACTGTTGGCTAGCGCACTGCAGAAAGCGTCGCGGTCGTAAGCCGTGGGCGGGCCGCCCCGGCGCGGGCTTAAGGTACGAAGGGAATCCGACGTCAGCGGCGGGGCAAATGCCTCCCCCCGGCTGGTCTTGGTATGACAATTGATGCAGCGCACGGCTGAAGCGGGCAGCGGCGCGGGATCCCCCCGCAAGTGCGCAGAGAGATCCGTCTCGCCGTGGAACAGCGCCCGCCCCCGCTCCACGTCCCCGCTGCCATCCGCGGCCGCCGCCAGCATGCTGGCGGCGGCCAGCGCCACACCCACGACCGCCCGCCATGCCCTACTGTTCGCGCGGCGCATCAGTGGACGCGAATGACCTTGGCCACGCTCGGCACGCCCGCCGAATTCATGGCGAACAGATAGTAGTAGCCGGGCACGGCGACGCCCGGGTCGGACGGGATCTTGATCAGATTCTCTCCCGCCGTACCGACCGTGAAGGTGACCGGCACCCGGCGCTGCTCGTTGTTCACGGAATGCGTGACCGACGACATGCGGACCAGCGCGAACTTGGCCACCGGGGTATTCGTGGTCACGGAGATCGTGGTGCCAAGCAGGGCGTCCCCCGGCGCCGACGAAATCGTCGGGCGGGTCGCCGCCGTTCCATCCGCATTGAGCAGATAGGGCGGTGACAGGATCTCCACATTGGGATGATTGGTCGTGCAATCACCGCAAAGGCCGCCACCACCGCTCAGCACCCGCCCGTCGGGCAGCAACAGGGCCACGCTGTGGTAGGTCCGCGGGGTTGCCATCGCAGCCAGCTTCTGGAACTTCTCGGTAGCCGGATCCCAGAGTTCCGGGGTGAGCACCGCCCCGTCATCGGAGAACGGCACCGGCACGGTCTGGCCACCGATCACGACGACCTGGCCATTCGGCAAGACCACGCTGTTGCCGAAGGCGCGGGCATAGGCCATGGAAGCGAGCTTGCGCACCACCGGCGTGCCGCTCGTGATATCGATCACGTGTGCGTTCGCGGTTGACGTCGTGTTTTCATAGTCCGGCGCTCCGCCCACCGTAAGGATCTTGCCGATGTCGTACATCACGGCGTTGCCGTTCATGGCATCGCCATCCGCCGCCCGCGTACCGACCGGGGTCACGCTGCCGTCACCGGTGGTGTCGATCCAGTTCATCTGCTTGCTCGGCCCCGCATGGAACACCCGGCCATTGGCCGAGGCGAACAGCCACGCGTGGTTATCCGAACGGTACAGGCCCGCAGAGTCGCCAGTCAGGATGTAGTCGTCCCACACGGCGCTGTTCAGGCGCCACGGGTTGTTCGGCATCCAGGTTTCGCCGTCCTTGTCGCCGATGGCGCCGCTCCAGGAACCGCCCACGGTGAAGACGCCGCCATTGCTCAACGTGACGCTGCCCTCATACCCGCGGCCGCGGTTCATCTCCGGTGCCACGGACCACTTGGCCGTGGCCGGATCGTAGATGCTGGTCTTGGTACTGCTGGATCCGCCGTTGACAAAGATGCGTCCATCGGGGAGATTCGCGATCCCCGGGCAGAACATGTCATGCGCGGTATTGGTGACCAGCTTCTCGGTGGACGTCATGGCGACCGGGTCGAACAGGGCGGTGTAAGTCTGCCCGTTGTCGCCGCCGAACGTGAAGCGATCGTAGGCGGACCACACCAACACCTTGCCGGAAGGCAGGCTCGCCGCCGCTACCGGTACGAGCGACAGTGCCTTGGGCGCCGTCCATTTCGACGGCAGGGTGACAATGTTCAGATTGGGGAGCAGCCAGGTCTGGCCGACGCTGCCGTCGCAGGTGTATTGAGCCACAGCCTGCCCTTGCTGCGCGCTGGCTTTCCCCGTCGCGGAAAGGCACTTGCCACTGTGCACGGCCACCACCGCATAGCCGCCGTTTTGCTGCTTCAGCGTGAACCGCTGGTTGTTGGCGGCTGGTACCTGACATGGCCATTGAATTGCCGCGGCCCCGTTGGCCAGGCTGACACCATTAATGTCCAGGCAATAGCCGGTGTGGCCCACCGTGATCTTGTACCCGGTACCGTCTTGGGCGAATGTCCATCGCTGGTTGGGGTCGCCGCTGCACGCCCAGACGATGACCGGTGCGCCGTTCGCGGTCGAGGCACCCGAGACATCGGCGCACAAGTTCTTACCGCTCAGGCTCATCGCGCCGGTCTGCGCCGCCGCCGGCGCGGAGAACGTCCATGCAAAGAGAACAAGACAGGTACCGATCCACTTAAGCAGTGCCCTCGTGAATCCGTTGGATTGCAGTGAGATGGGAGTCATGGCGAAGTTTGCTGGTGGGTTGGTGGTTTGGTGCTGTTGCTCTGCTGTTGCTCTGCTGTTGCTCTGCTGTTGCTCTGCTGTTGTTGATTGGCCCGTGCCGGATCCGTCAAGCCTGGGCCAAGCGCTCCATGACGTACAGGACTTCTTTCGCTTGCGGCAATGCAGGGCTGCGCCAGCACAATTGCGCAGCCTTGTTGAAAAAATAGACTTGTGTGGAATGCGCATCGAGGTTCGGACCCGGCGCCCTGCCGGCAAGTACCGTCCTGATCTGCTCGACGGCGCCCGTTGGCGCCACCGCGCGCCAGTTGGGGCCGGCGCCCATGCGTTGCAGCCATGCCCGCAGCGCCTCCGGAGAGTCGGACAGCGGATCGATGCTGAGCGAGACCAGGCGAAGCGGATACCGGGCGTTCACGCGCGGCATGCCGTCCTGCACCGCGCTGAACAGCGCGCCCTGCAACGGGCAAACCGAGCTGCAGCCCGTGAATATCGTTTGCAATGCCGTGACGCCGCCCAGCAACATGTCCTGCAGACGCACCCGCCGGCCGAACTGGTCGACCACCCAGCCGTCTAGCGTGGGCAGCGGTGCATCGACAGGTCCCGCGCTCACATGCGCATACATGTCGCGCGATGCGACAGCCAGGATGCTTGCTGAAATGCCGCGCAGCCATGCGCGCCGGGTCCAGGTGGTCATTCCGGTACGTCTCCGAGTCATATGTCGCGCCACTCCGGCCGGCATGGCGCGTAGCGGCATGATCGCAATTGGCGCTCCACGAGGGACTCCCCCAATGGCGCCCTCAGGGAGCGCGCCGCCGAATGTCATTCCAGCCTATCGGGGGAAATTGCCGAGGTGCCGCTGCGCACAGGCAGCGTCCTTGATGGCGAGTGCTTTCGCGACGGGCCCGCGTTGGCCCCGCCGTCATTTCGATAACAACCTTCCCCGCCCCCGGGGTCCATCCATCAAACGCTGACGAAAGTCAGCGGCATCGCAATACGCGCCTCACAAATCACTGGCCCTCTCCGGCCGGCACCGGCCAAGCAGAAGATCCGTCACGCCGACCAGGTTGCCGGCGAAACGTCCGCGGCGGTCGATGTGCGATTCAGGCCGGATCGACCTGACACCATTGGCAGTGAGCGCTTTAGCGATGAAACTCCAGACTTCCTTCGTGGAAAGCACGCCCTTCTTGTGCAAATACCAGGCATTGACGATCTGCGAGAAACCAAAACGTTTTCCGGAGACTCGGCCCGATCTCAACCCCAGGTGGACCCCTAACATCGCGTCGGACTCGACCAGCCTGCCCTTCCTGCCGATCGCGCGCGAAAAATCCTTGTCTTCCAGCCAGCCGTAAAGCACCAGCCGCTCGTCAAAGCGCAGATTGCCGATCGCGGAAACGCGATAGGCCATGTTGCATCCATAGAGCCCGCTCAGCGTGGTGAGCGGGCGCGGTGTACTGGCAACCGCCTCCGCTTGCCGGACAAGGCTGCATGCGTCGTCCCATGACAGGGCGGCACCGACCGCGCCATCGTGAAGCAAGGCGCCGGAGATCCCCGCGACATCGGGCTCCGCTAGAAAGGCCTGCAGGCAGCGCTCTATCCAATAGGGTGACGGCACGAAGTCATCGTCGAAGAAAACGACAAAATCCACGCGCGACAGGACCGTGGCCAGCGCGCGGTTGCGCTGCGCGGGCAAGCCTGCCGGGCCAAAGATATACTCAACCGCCAGTGGCGTTTCCAGGCCAGGCTCGATATCCGCATCCGTGCAGGCGGAAAACAGCGTGATGGCCGGTCGCACGGATTGCTTCTCGAGCAGTCGCAGCACGTGCGTCGATGCCTGCGGCCGGCCTTTCGTGGCCACGATAACAGCGACCCTTGCCGGCGACGGCAAGGGGGCATGTTGATCTGCGGTAGCCAACGTCTTCATGAGCATTACCCGCGATTGGATTTCTTTATTTAGTATAAGTAGCGAAAATTCCCTTTCAACTAGCCATTGGGATGAGTCGGCGCGGCCTCTTTTTTCCGGGAATTAGTGCGCGCTTGCGCACGGACCGCACTTGACATGTGCCGCTTTGAATACCCGCTGCAGGACTCACGCTCTTGCTGCAAGCCCGGACCAAAAACGCCATAGCCAGCCGAGTCGGAACGTGCCCGAATCCTTGCTCTTGTGAAGGCCACTGATGCCGCCAGCGACTTGGGAAATTGACACCTCACCGGCTGGACATCGGGGACAGCGCGCGCGGCCCGGCTGGCGCCGACAGCGCGACGCCGATCACCAATTTGAGTGATGTGATCATGCGTTGCGCATCCCACAATGCAAACGTCGCGGCGATGCGGCGCACAAAACGGAATGGACGAAAATATGGATACCTCGATTCATGACCGCCGCTCTGCTGGCCATCGTCTCACCTGGCGTTGCCGCGGCGAGTTCGGCCAGCAGCGCGCATACCTTGTCGCCATTCCCCGGCAACGCAAAGTAGTGCGCGATCACCTGCAGGTGGGAAGCAGCCATCGATTGCCTCGGTCGGTTTCAGGATTTCAACACGGAAGGCTCCAGGTTCCACAGCTTGCTGTCGCTGGTGGAAACCGCCACGGCGCCTTCCCTGATCGCGCTGCGGATATCGTCCTTGTTGCAGACGAAGCCCGATGTCACGATGGGCGGCAGCGCCTTGCGGTCCTTGGTGGAAAGATGCGAGAGCATGGGCGCGGGCATCAGCTGCACGAGATTGGGATCGCTCTGCTCCAGCGCCTTGACGCTGCGCGGCCAGGTCGAGCGGTCTGTCACGAATACCTTCTGCATCGTGATCAGCCCCGCCCGGTTGGCGCGCTGGATGGTTGCCACCCGGGTGGAGACGAGGCTGGTCACACCGATATCGGCAAGATACTCGACACCGCCCTTGTCTTGCGACAGCCCTTCGCAGCTGTCGATGTTGACGATGACGTACTTGCCCGCCTTGGTCAGCGTGGCCACCACCGGCTGCAGCTTGCGCAGCTCGACGTTGGCGACGATGGAGACTTCGGCATTGCTCTCGATAAAGATGTCGACCTGCTCGACGCCGTAGAGCGTCCCGATGACCGGGTGCCGCGTCAGGCGTGCCCCGAGTGACTTGTCCATGATGCTTACCGATCCGCGTGGTGGGGCAGCTCGTCGCTCAGGCCGAGCTTTCCGGGATTGAGAATGTTCTTGGGATCCAGCGCTTGCTTGACCGCCACCAGCACCGGAAACGCGCTGCCCAGCGATTCACGCATATACGGCGCGCGCAACAGCCCGATGCCGTGATGGTGGCTCAACGCGGCATTGTATTTGATCAGCACCGCATTGGCGGCATCCCAGGCCTGGCGGTACCACTTCGCCCGGTTCTCCACCTCCACCTCGCCGCGCAGCGAAAAGTACAGGCAGGCGCCGTCCACATACGCGTGCGACTGGTGCGCCGAGCCCGCCAGCGTGCCGGGCACGGCGTTGATCGCGTTGACCACATCGGTATAGATGGCGGACAGGTCGCTCCAGGGGCCGGACATTTCCAGGGTGTCGGCGACAAAGCCAGGGCTGCGCTTGAAGCCTTCCGCGCTCTTGCCGGTGAGGTAGCGGGTGTCCAGCCAGCGCTCGAAGATGGTCCCGGAATCCAGGGCATGGCCAAGTTCCTTGCACACGCCTTCGCTGATGGCCATCACCGCATCGACCATCTCGCGGGCGCCCTCGTCGGCGATCAGCAGCACGTTGGTGTCCGGCAGGTTGAACTGCACGCCGCTCTCGAGTTCGTCATAGAGCCGCAGCGCCGCGGGATTCGCGCCGCGCTGCACGATCTCGCGGCATGCGTCCAGACCGATGGCGAAGGTCTTGAAGCCATAGGCGATGGCGCGGCCGTAGTCGGGCAGCCGATGCAGTTTCAGGCGCACGCGCACGATGACACCAAGGGTGCCCTCCGAGCCGATGAACAGTTGCTGCAGGTCGGAGCCGAGCGCCGCGCGCGAGTATCCGCCCACCGTGACGAGGCTGCCGTCGGCCAGCACCACGTCCATGCCGAACACCATGTCCTCGATCTTGCCGTAGCGCGTGGAGAGCTGGCCGGCGCCGCGGCACGCCACCCAGCCGCCCACGGTGCTGATGGCGAAAGACGACGGCCAGTGGCCCATCGTCATGCCGTACTCCCTCTGGATGGTCTGCTCGAAGATGTCGCCGAACACGCCTGCCTCCACTTCGACAATCTGGCTTTCCTTGTCGAAGTCCAGCATCTTGTTCAGTTCGCACACATCCAGCACGATGCCGCCGCGCACCGGCAGGGCGGCCCCGGTCACATTGCTGCGCCCGGCCGATACGGTCACGGGGATCGCCGCCGCGTGCGCGATGCGCATGACTGCCTGGATCTGCCCGATGGTTGAAACCCGCACGATGACGGCCCGCGGGGTCGCGGGCTTACYGGCAGTCTCGGTCATCATCGACCCGGCCCACCAGTCACGCGTCCACGTCACTACGCTGCCGGCATCGGTGAGCACTTCATCCGCCACGCTGCGCAGCGCGTCGATCTGCGCGGCATCGACGGCCACGGCGTCGCGTTGCAGCCCGGGCGTGTCGGACGTTTCCTTGACGGTGGCCGCGTAAGCAGGCGGCGTGTGCGCGCCGACGACGTAGTTGCCACGGTTGTAGCCTCGCTTGATTGCTTCCTTGCTGATCATGCCTTCTCTCCCATAAGAACGGATTTTTCATGTGCGACGGCGCTCAGGTAGGTGTTGACCTGTTGCGCCACGACGGATTCGGACAGGCCGAGTTCGGCCTGCAGCAGTTCGCCCACGCGCGCCGCGGCGCGCGCTGACGCATCGCGCGCCATCAGGCGGGCACGGATGCGGCGCGAAAGGATGTCGTCCACGCTGCCCGCCAGTTCATGGCGCGCGGCGTAGACGATCTCGGCTTCGGTGTAGGGCAGGCCTTCGACGATCGGCTTCTGCAGCCGCGCATCGGCCTGCAGGATGTCGCTGACAAAGCGCGCTTCAGTGCCGTAACGCTCGCCCAGGTGGGCCGACAGGCCGCCGGATGCCACGATGGCCTGCGCGTCGTAACCCGCCGCGCCCAGCAGGTATGCCGATTTGGTCCGGCATTTGCTGCGCTGGCCGATGACTTTCTGCGCGGCGTCGATGGTCTGCTCGGCCATATGCCGAGAGGTGGTCAGCTTGCCGCCGACGATGGTGACCAGGCCATCCGCCGCCGTATGGATTTCATGGTTGCGCTTGATCTCCAGCGTCTTGCCGCCCGGCGGCGCGACCAGCGGCCGGCAGCCCGCGATGCTGCCGAGCACGTCCTCGGCCTGCAGGTCCGTCTTCAAGGCCCAGCGCGCGCCGTCGAG
This sequence comes from Cupriavidus sp. 05T313, assembly GCF_056396665.1. Lineage (NCBI taxonomy): Bacteria > Pseudomonadati > Pseudomonadota > Betaproteobacteria > Burkholderiales > Burkholderiaceae > Cupriavidus > Cupriavidus sp. 05T313. The sequence continues at coordinate 106,469 of NZ_JBFTLX010000003.1, forward strand.
CAGGAAGTCCAGCTCCTGCCGGGTGCAGCAGACATCGTCGAGGTCGCCCTCGTAGTCTTCATCGGTGGTGCCGAGGTAGGAGACGTTGCCCCAGCGGGTGATGGTGGCGCGGCGGTTGCGCCCCGGCACTGGGATGGTCACGGTGCAGTCGTTGCGGACCTTCAGCCAGGGAATGGCGATATGCACGCCCTTGGCCGGCCGGATGTGCATCGTCTTTTCCTCGCCCTTCTTGCGGCCGGTCCAGTCGCGCAGCCAGACGCCGGTCGCCATGATGACGACGCCGGCTCTGGCCCGGATCTCGCGCTCGCCGGCATGGACGATCACGCCATCGACCTTGCCGTGATCGTTGCGGGTGATCTCGACCGCCTTCGCATGGTTGACCACCGCCGCGCCATGGAAGGCCGCGGTACGGGCGATGTTCAGGGTCAGCCTGGCATCGTCCACCCGCGCATCGAAATACAGGAAGCCGCCGAGCAGGTTCTCTTCGTTGAAGGTCGGGCAATGCGACAGCACCTCGGCCTTGGTGAGTTTCTGGTGGAGGATGCCTTCGCGCCAGCCGCCGGCGATGTCGTAGGTCCAGAGCAGGCTTTCAAACGCTTTGGACAGGCGCTTGTCGAACACGCCATCCTTTTCGAGCACGGGGAACAGGAACGGCAGGCGCTGCACCAGGTGCCTGGCATTCCTGCGCAGGCGCTGGCGCTCCAGCAGGGAATGGCGCACCAGCCCGAGGTTGCCCTGTTCGATATAGCGCAGGCCACCGTGCACCATCTTGGAGGATTTGGACGAGGTGCCGGAGGCGAAGTCGTTCTTCTCCACCAGGGCCACGCGGTAGCCGCGCAAGCTCGCGTCCAGCGCCGCGTAGGCGCCGGTCACGCCACCGCCGACGATGAGGATGTCAAACTGTTCGCTGGCAAGGCGGTCCAGCTGCTCCTGGCGGACCAGGCGCAGCGGCTCGGTGGAGGTCATCGCGGCGCGGTCCTTGCCCGGATTTCTGGATGGAAAAACCATCATGTCGTAGAGATCTCCTGACTGCTTATTGATTGTGGAAGGTCTGCGCGTGACGCAGCTCGGACGCCACCCGCGCATGCCACAGCGCGCGGCGTTCGCCGCGCTCGCTGGCGCCGAGCCGGGGCTCGAAGACGGCATCGGTTTCATTGGTGGCGCGGGCTTGCTGCAGCGACTCCCACAGCAATCCCGACGATCCCGCGAAGAAGGCAATGCCGCGCAAGCTGGCCCGGTCGGTTTCGCGCATGCGCCGGATCGGCATGCCGGTCAGGTCCGCCTGGATCTGCAGCAAGGCGTCGCTGCCGGACAAGCCGCCGCCCACGATGAGTTCGGACACCTTCACGCCAGCGACTTCCTCGTTGGCCTCGATGCACGAAGCAACCGCGTGGGCAATGCCTTCGAGGATGGCGTAGGCCACCTCGGCCTGGGAGCTGGCGATGGAAACGCCCGTCAGCGAGGCCCGCGCCTCGGGCTGCATCTGCGGTACCCGCAGCCCCGTCAGCGCGGGCAGGAACGTCACGCCGCGCGCCGAATCGACCGTGGCCGCCAGCGCGCTGATCTGCTTCGCGCTCTCGAACCAGCGCAACTTCTCGCAGACCCAGTTGAGCGCCGAACCGGTAGTGGCCACGAAGGTTTCGACCGAGAGGTGCGAGACATGATGCTGCCGGCGCGCGGTCATGGTCAGGGTGCCGTCGTACAGCCCCGCCCTGGCCGGCAGCTCCGGCCCGGTCATCAGGTCGACGAAGCTGCCGGTGCCGTGCACGCACATCGATTGCCCCCGGTCCAGGCACCCGAGCCCCGCCGCGCCCGCGAGCTGGTCGCCGGCGCAGGCGAGGATCGGCACGTCGATGCCCAGTTGCTCCGGCCGGGTGCGGCCGAAGTCGTCCGCGTCCTGGCGCAGCGCCGGCAAGAGCGCAGCAGGAAAGCCCAGCGCGTCCAGCCAGCCGAGGTGGTAGCGGTGCTCCGCCAGCACGTAGGCACTGGCGGATGTCACGTTGGTGGGCGTGGTTACGCAGGTGCGTTCGCTGGACAGGTGCCACAGCAGCCAGGTATCGATCGTGCCGAACGCAAGACGGTTCTCCCGGAACGCCTCGGCCACGGCCGGGGTGTCGTGGAGATGGCGGGCCGCCCAGAGGTAGGGGGACCGCACGCCCGCCGGGCGGCCGACCTGCTCGATCAACGTCTTGTCCCAGGCCGGCGCCAGCGCGTTGAGTTCGCTGACGTAGCGCGTGTCCTGCCAGACCATGGCGGGCACGAGCGCGCGGCCGGTGCGGGTATCCCAAAGCACCGCCGTGGCCCGCTGCGTGGCCAGGCCCAGCGCCACGATTTGCAACTGCTCCTGCTGCGCGCGCGCAATCGTCGCGCGGCACACGGCGATGGTCTTCTCCAGGATCGCGTTCGCATCCTGTTCCACCACGCCGGGCCGCGGCGCGTCCACCTGGAGCGCCATGTACTCCAGGCAGGAGACATGGCCGTCGGCGGCGACGACAGCCGCGCGCGTTCCGGAGGTGCCTTCGTCGATGGCGAGTATGACGTGCCTGTTGTGCTTCATCGCTGGGTTTTCTCTATCGCCGGGTTGAGGAACGCCGGGGCCGGCTGTTCATCGCCGCTGAATTGCGGGGCATCGGCTTCGTTGTCTGGATTGATCGTGGTGCGCGTCGGGTCCCAGCGGATCACAAAGCAGATGATGCTGGCCGTCAGCGGCACGATCGACAGGATAAGGAAGGTTTTTTCCAGGCCATAGTTCTCCCGGAAGATCGGGAAAATCAGCAGGCCCAGCGCCGCGCCGGTCGAGCCCAGGGCACCGATGATGCCGTTCGCCCCCGCGCGCAGTTCACTGCGGAACGACAGCGACGAAAGGCTCTTGCCATTGGCGCCGGGGCCGCCCGAGTGGAAAAGGATAAACAGCGACGGCACGATCACCGCCACCCAGACCGGCATCTTGCCGTTGAACAGGCCGAGGATCAGCAGCATGACGAAGACGGCGGCGAATCCGAAGGCGGAAGCGCGCCGCAAGCCAAGCTTTCTGCCGATCAGCGGCGACATGAAGCCCCCGAAGATGCCGAAGACATTGAAGACCAGCGCGCCCACGGTGGCGTAGATGAAGTCCTTGCCGAACAAGGCCGCGCTGATCAGCGGCAAATACCAGCCGACCGCGAAATACTGGATGGACTGGCCGATCTGCACGGTCGCCGCAAGGATGGTGCGCGGCAGGTACACGCCGCGGAAGATAAGCAACACATTGGCCAGGCCGCGTTTTGCCTGGTTGAGGACAGGCAGGCGCTCGTCCACCGGCGCGGCCACGAAGGGCCGGCCATAGATCCGGGTCATCGCCCCGGCAGCGTCGTCCAGCCGCTCCTTGCGCGCCAGCCAGATCGGGCTTTCGACCAGGAAGGCAAGCTGCAGGATGAGAATGCCGACCCCGAAGATGGCCGTAGCGGCCACCGAATAGCGCCAGATGGAATCGCCCACCTGCCACGAGTGGAACAGCAAGGCCAGCAGCAGGTTGCTGCAGACGGCGGTGTACCACATGCCCTGCCAGGTATTGAGCCGGCTCTTCAACTTGACTGGCGTGAACTCCGCCAGCACCGCCATGGCAATGGCGAAATCGATGCCGTAGGCGGCGCCCACGAAGAAGCGCCCGACCAGGATGACTTCAAAGCCCGGCGCGAAGACCACCAGCAGCGCACCGGTCACCGCCAGGAATTTCGCCAGCACCAGCGGACGAACCCGGCCCCAGCGGTCGGCCATCCAGCCGCCGATCGGGTTGAAGGCAATGGCCACCCACGAAGCGAACGAGGTCAGCAGCGCGACCTGCGACGCGGCAAGATGCAAATCCCGCGTCATGGGCCCAAGGCCCGCGCTCAATGCGGAATTGGAGAATGCGTCAAGGAATAATCCCCCCAGCGCGAGCCACCAGATGAGGCCGGCTCTGCCTTTTATGCCTGGGCAGGAATCAATAAACGAGATGACATCATCGATGCCACGGATCTTGATCGTGGATTGCACAGCGGTCTCCTTGTTTTATTTCTGTAAGAGGCCGCAGCAATCTGCACGCAGGGAGAGACCATCTTACAGATGGTCTCTTATCTAGATCTGCAGGCGCACTTTAGGTTGAAAGTTTCCGAGTGTCAAGGGAGTAATCGGGCGCTGCCTGGCCTGCCCCGGACCGGCGGCGCGAGGCGCCGCCAGCCGGTTTTGCCAGAACTTGCTACATTGCTCCCTGCGGCCAACGCAGCCYCGGCCAGCTTCAGACGACCGATCCAAGGAGATACCGAATGCCCATCGAGAGCACCCGCACCGCCCTTCAACTCCGCTCGCTGATCAAGCGCGGCGGCGAACTGGAGTTGTCGCTTGCCAGCGTCGACATCCCCCAGCCCGGCCCGGACGAAGTGCTGATCCGTGTCGAAGCCTCGCCCCTGAACCCGTCCGACCTCGGCCTGCTGTTCGGCGCCGCCGACATGAGCACGGCAAAGGCCAGCGGCACGGCCGGCCAGCCCGTCGTCACCGCCCGCGTCCCTGAGGCGGCGATGAGGAGCATGGCGGGCCGGGTGGATGTGTCCATGCCGGTCGGCAATGAWGGCGCGGGGGTGGTCGTCGAGGCGGGCTCATCGGCCGCGGCGCAGGCGCTGCTGGGCAAGACGGTGGCGGCCATTGGCGGCGCGATGTRCTCGCAGTACCGCTGTATCCCGGCGGACCAGTGCCTGGTCCTGCCGGAAGGGGCGACACCGGCCGAAGGCGCCTCGTCGTTCGTCAACCCGCTCACGGCGCTCGGCATGGTCGAAACCATGCGGCGCGAGGGACATACCGCGCTGGTGCACACCGCTGCCGCCTCCAATCTGGGGCAGATGCTTAACCAGATCTGCCTCAAGGATGGCGTCGGCCTGGTGAACATCGTGCGCAAGCAAGAGCAGGCGGATCTGCTCAAGGCGCAGGGTGCGGTTCACGTCTGCAACGCGGCCTCGCCCACCTTCCTGCAAGACCTCACCGAAGCGATCGCGGCCACGGGCGCGACGCTCGCCTTCGACGCCACCGGCGGCGGCAAGCTTGCGGGACAGATCCTGAGCTGCATGGAGGCGGCCTTGAGCAGGAAAGCCGGCGAGTACAGCCGCTATGGCTCGACGACGCACAAGCAGGTCTACCTCTACGGCGGCCTGGACACCTCGCCGACCGAGTTCACCCGCAACTTCGGCATGGCCTGGGGAATGGGAGGCTGGCTGCTGTTTCCCTTCCTGCAGAAGATCGGACCGCATGCGGCGGGCGCGCTCAAGCAGCGCGTGGTGGCGGAACTGAAGACGACCTTTGCCAGCCACTACTCGAAGGAGATCTCGCTGGCCGAGGTACTGGACCTGGACGTGATCGCGGTCTACAACAAGCGCGCGACCGGCGAGAAGTATCTGATTAATCCGAACAAGGGGCTGGCTGGGTAATGACCCGCGGCGCGGCATGCCGCGCTTGCCGGCTTTCAGTGCCCGCGCCGGGCACTGAAAAGGATCTGCCCGAGCCGGTCGGCAGCGCTCCGTAACCCGCTGCCTGTCGGACGGCTGCCGTCCTGGCGCGCTTCAGGACGGCAGCGCCATGTACAGGATCGGGAATGGATTACCGAACGGGTCCGGCGCGGAGCGGCCGATCCGGCGTACATGCTCGTGGAATCCAGCCGCGTGCCCGTTCTGCTTCTTCCCAGACAACAAAGCGCTGTGCGAGGCCGGCCGCGATGGCGAGCAATATGATCAATGACGTCATTTGCGCCAAACAGGGTTAGCAGGCACCCGGGGGCGGCAGCCATGCCACGCATTGTCATGAAACGATAATCACTTTCTGTCAGCACATTTCATTTGAAAATGATTACCAATAGCATAAGCGAAAATTAATCGGCATAACCTTACAAACTCATTTCAAAACAAATATTATTTTTAAGGAATTCATGGAATTTCTTATATCGATTGCCCTATGATTAACCGGCAGAAAATCCACGCACAATGAATGCGGTGATTGGACCGGGAGCCTTCGATGCAGGTGACTTTTTTCCAGCGCGGTTGCATCCGGCTCGAACTGCCTGTTGATCCTCGCATTGATCTTCCCGCGGCCCTTCGGATGGAAGTGCCTGGCGGTGATGCCAGGGGGAGCAACGCCGTTCGTGCCAGCGGCTGCCCAAGATGAACTGGGGCACACTGCCGGACGTCGCGCTGGCGTGCGTGGCGGCAGGCTATGCCATCGCCGCGGTACTGGCCAGCCGGCGCGCGCCGGCGCAGGCCGCCATCCCTTGCGCCGCCCCGGAAGACGCCGGCCTGCACCCGGTCAGCGTGCTCAAGCCGCTGTGCGGTGCCGCCCCCCAGCTTTATGAGAACCTTGCAGGCCTGTGCCGGCAACGGCATCCGGCGTTCCAGCTGGTGTTCGGCGTCCATGCGGCGGACGATCCCGCCATCGCGGTGGTGGCGCGGCTGCGCGCGGAATTTCCGGCATGCGACATTGCCCTGGTGACCGACTCCCGGGTGCACGGCAGCAACCTCAAGGTCAGCAACCTGATCAACCTGCTGCCACAAGCGCGCCATCCCTGGCTGTTGATTGCCGACAGTGACATTGCGGCGCCCCCGGATTACCTGGCCCGCGTCACCGCGCCGCTGGCCGACGCCGCGGTTGGCGTGGTGACCTGCCTGTACCGCGGCAGGGCCGCAGGCGGACTATGGTCACGGGTCGGCGCGCAGTTTATCGACGACTGGTTCGCGCCCTCCGTGCGCATCGCCCACGGCGGCGGCTCGCGCCGCTTCTCCTTCGGCGCGACGATTGCCCTGCGGCGAGAGGTACTCGACGCCATCGGTGGATTCGCGCCCCTGGCCAACCGGCTCGCCGACGATTTCTGGCTTGGCGAGCTGACCCGCCGCAGCGGCTTGCGTACCGTGCTATCGGACGTCGTGGTGAGCACGGACGTGACGGAAACGCATCTGCCCGCGCTGTGGGCGCACGAACTGCGCTGGCTGCGCACCATCCGTTCCATCAACCCTCCCGGCTTTGCCTTTACCTTCATCACCTTTACCTGGCCCGTGCTGGCGCTGGCCGCCTGGCTATCGCCGCAGCCTCTGGTGCTGGCCGTGGCGCTGGCCGGTATCTTGGCGCGCAGCGTGCTGGCGGGCAGCGCCGCCGCGGCCTTGCGCGCGCCGCTGCGCGACGCGCTGCTGCTCGTCGAATGGGCGGCCGCGCTGTTCGGCGAGAAGGTGCGCTGGCGTGACCAGGTCATGTCGGTACGCGATTACCCCGCCGCTGCCGCCGCGCCCCGCCCGGAGTTCGCGAGCCCGCACTCCGGCCCTGTTCCGCAACAAGGCACCGGCACGCAAGCGGTCACTGGCTTTGCCGCCGGCATGATGGCGCTGCCCCTTTCCCTGCAGGCCGATGGCGCGGACAATGACGAGCGCGACCGCTCTCCCGCCCCGTCTGCAAACGGCATGTTTCCACAGAGACCGCTATGAGAACGCTCTTCCTGCAGGCCCCTTCCTTCGATGGTTTCGACGGCGGCGCCGGTTCGCGCTACCAGGCCAAGCGCGAGATCAAATCGTTCTGGTATCCCACCTGGCTGGCCCAGCCCGCCGCGCTGGTGCCCGACAGCCGCGTGCTGGATGCGCCGGCCGACGGCCTGGACGCACAGGCCACGCTAGATATCGCCGCCGGCTTCGACCTGGTCATCATCCACACCAGCACGCCGTCCTTCCCGACCGACGCGAAGTTCGCCGAGGAACTGAAGAAGCGCAAGCCTGGCGTGCTGATCGGCATGGTGGGCGCCAAGCCGGCGGTAGACCCGGGTGGCACGCTGGGCGCCAGCACCGCCATCGATTTCGTGTGCCGCGAGGAATTCGACTACACCTGCCAGGATGTGGCGGCGGGCAAGCCGCTCAAGGACGTGCCGGGCCTGAGCTACCGCCTGCCGGACGGCTCGCTGGAGCACAACGGCCCGCGCCCGATGATAGAAAACATGGACGCACTGCCCTTTGTGGCGCCCGTGTACAAGCGTGACCTGAAGATCGACAACTACTTCATCGGCTACCTGAAGCACCCCTACGTGTCGATCTACACCGGCCGGGGCTGCCGCTCGAAGTGCACCTTCTGCCTGTGGCCGCAGACCGTGGGCGGGCACCGCTACCGCACCCGCTCGCCGGAGAGCGTGATCGCCGAGGTGAAGTGGATCAAGGAGAACATGCCTGAGGTGAAGGAGATCATGTTCGACGACGACACCTTCACCGACTTCAAGCCGCGTGTGGAAGAAATCGCGCGCGGCCTGGGCAAGCTCGACGTGACGTGGTCGTGCAACGCCAAGGCCAACGTGCCGTACAGCACGCTCAAGATCATGAAGGAAAACGGGCTGCGCCTGCTGCTGGTGGGTTACGAATCCGGCGACGACCAGATCCTGCTGAACATCAAGAAGGGCCTGCGCACCGACATCGCGCGACGCTTCACCGAGGACTGCCGCAAGCTCGGCATCACCATCCACGGCACCTTTATCCTGGGCCTGCCGGGCGAGACCCGCGAGACCATCGAGAAAACCATCGAGTACGCCAAGGACATCAACCCGCACACCATCCAGGTATCGCTGGCGGCGCCCTATCCGGGCACCACGCTGTACCGCCAGGCGGTGGAAAACGGCTGGCTGGAAGAGAACAAGGTCATCAACCTGGTCAACGACAAGGGCGTGCAGCTCGCCGCGATCAGCTACCCGCACCTCTCCAGGGAGGAGATCTATCACGGCGTGGAGACCTTCTACAAGCGCTTCTACTTCCGCCCCGGCAAGATCTGGGAGATCGTGCGCGAGATGCTGGGCAGCTGGGAGATGATGAAGCGGCGCCTGCGCGAAGGCGTGGAGTTCTTCCGTTTCCTGCGTTCGCACGAAGCGTGAGCCCGGCGCAAGACAAGATGACAGGGCAGACCGCGGTGGCATCGCCACGCGCGCTGATCCTCACCGCGGACGATTTCGGGCTGCATCCCGCCGTCAACGAGGCGGTTGAGATGGCCTGCCGCGATGGCGTGCTCAACGCGGCCAGCCTGATGGTGGCCGCGCCTGCCGCCGCCGACGCGGTGGCGCGCGCGCGCCGCCTGCCCGGCCTGCGGGTGGGGCTGCACCTGGTGCTGGCCGACGGGCCCGCGATGCTGCCGCCCGCACGGATCCCGGCGCTGGTCGACGCGCAAGGCCGCTTCGGCTCCGCCATGGCACGTGACGGCTGCCGCTTCTTCTTCCTGCCCGGGGCGCGGCGGCAGCTTGCCGCCGAGATCCGCGCGCAGTTCGAAGCCTTTGCAGCCACCGGGCTGGCACTGGACCACGTCAACGCCCACAAGCATTTCCATCTGCATCCCACCGTGCTGTCGCTGACGCTGGCGATCGGCCGCGAGTTCGGCCTGCGCGCCGTGCGCCTGCCGCGCGAGCACCGCGCGCCGCTGCTGCTGCGGCCCTGGCTCGCGCTATTGCGGCGCCGCCTTGCCGCCGCGGGCGTGGCGCACAACGATTACGTGGTGGGCATCGCCAATAGCGGCGCCATGGACGAAGCCACGCTGCTGGCCGCGCTCGCGCGCCTGCCCGCGGGCGTGGGTGAGATCTACTTCCATCCCGCCGTGGTATCGGGCGCCGAAGTCACGGCCACCATGCGCGGCTATCGCCATGCCGACGAACTGGCCGCGCTGCTGTCGCCACGCGTGCGCGCCGCGCTGGACCGGACCGCGCCGCGCCGAGGCGGCTTCGCCGACGTGCTGGCCCCGGCATGAAGGGCACGGCAATGCTGGCGGCAACACCAGCGGCAACCCTGGCCGCAAACACGCGATGAAGCGGCTGATCTACCTGTCCGGCCTGCTCGGCCTGCTTGGCCTGACCCTGCTGATCAGCCACGAGGGCGCGAGCGACGTGGCCCGCATCGTCGCCGATGGCGGCTGGCTGTTGCTGCTGCTCGTGCCCTTCCACGCGCTGCCCCTGCTGCTGGACGCACAGGGCTGGCGCGTGCTGCTGACCTCGGCCGATCCCGGAGAGCGCGCCGGCCTGGGCTTCCTCTGGTGGGTGGCCACCGTGCGCGAAGCCGTCAACAGGCTTCTGCCCACCGCCAGCGTGGGCGGTGAACTGGCCGGCATCCACCTGACCCGCCTGCGCATCCACGACACCACCGCAATCACCGCCAGCATCGTGGTGGAAGTCATGGTGACGCTGTTCGCGCAATACCTCTTCTCCGCGCTGGGCGTGATGCTGCTGATACTCGCGATGCACGATGGCGGCCAGGCGTGGGTGATCCTGCTCGGACTGGCGCTATCTCTCCCCGTGCCGGTACTGTTCGCGCTCTCGCTGCGTCACAGCGCCATCTTCGAGCGCCTGGAGGGTGCCGCCAAGCGCCTGTTCGGCGGGGACCACAGGCTGGTGGCGCTGATCGACGGCGCTCGCCTCGACGCCGCCATCCGCGCGCTCAATGCGCGCCACGGCGAACTTGCGGCCGCGCTCGCCTGGCAGCTCGCCGGTTTTCTCGCGGGCACGCTGGAAATCTGGTTCGCGCTGATGCTGCTGGGCCATCCGGTGCCGTTCTGGCAGGCCATCGCCATCGAATCGCTGACCCAGGCAGCGCGCCATGTCGCCTTCTTCGTGCCGGCCGGGCTGGGCGTGCAGGAGGCCGTCGTGATGCTGCTGGGCCATCTGCTCGGGGTGGACCCGCAAGTGTCGCTGTCGCTGGCGCTGGTCAAGCGCGCACGCGAGGTGCTGTTCGGCGTGCCGGCATTGTTGTCATGGCAATGGGTGGAACTGCGCCGCTGGCGGCGGGAGGCGGCGGCGCCAAGGTAAGTGCCAACCCGCGCCGCACGCAACTCCGCTGTCCGCCTGGCCCCCCGCAAATCCTGGCGGAAGCGCAGGCCAATGTCATCATGCCGCGCCGCCGCGAAGAAATGACCAGCGCGCGCGTGCGCGGCCATCTGCAGCATACGCAACCCGGCTGGCCGGACCTTGCCGCCACCGCCGACGCGCTGCACATGTCGGTCTCTACGCTGCAGCGTCGCCTGGCCACGGAAGGCACCTCATTCCAGGCGCTGAAGGATGAACTGCGCCGCGACATCGCCATCGTCCGGCTGAACACCAGCAAGGTGCCGCTGGCCGCGCTGGCGCAGGAACCGGGATTTACCGACAGCGCGGCATTCCAGCGCGCATTCAAGGGATGGACAGGTAGTGCGCCGGGAACGTATCGCCGGGGTGACAGCGGCGGCTAGCCGGCCGGTGTCCGCAGTACGATCACGGACTGCGAAGGGGGTACCGGATTACGGGAGGGGATTATCGTGCCGACTGCATGGGCACGACGTAGCTCGGCGTTCTCGCCGAATCGCGAGCTTCCTGCAAGGCCACGCCTCCCTGGCGTCGAGGCGTGGTACGGACAGCGCAGACTACGGCCCGCCTATCGCGGGCACGTGATGATTCCGTTCGATGCGCCGCGCGGGCGACTCGACTGCTGACGGCTGCCGGCGACTCAGCGCGAGGCCACCAGCACGCCGGTGTTGCCGTCCCAGACCAGCTGGGTGTTCAGGTCGCGCGTGGTATTGAGCTTGCCGTTCACGTAGAGGTTGGTCTTCATCGCGTAGGTGCCCTGCGGAGCGCTATCCGGCAGCTTGAGCTCGAAGGAATTTTCGAAGCGGCCGGCCGAGTTCGCGGTGAATGGCTTGGTGCTGGCCCGGATAGGGTTGCCGTCGGGGGCGTAAACCTGCAGCTCCTCGCGGACTTCCTGCACCGGCTTGTTGGTGCCATTGACCAGCTCCACCGAGGAACTGACCTTGACCGGCTGGCCGCGCTTCACCACCTGGCTGCTCAGTTGCGGCGAATAGGACACCACCATCGGCTCGCGCGGCGCCGTGCCGCGGGTCTTGCGGTAGTCGACATCGGCCTGCGCAGCGGTCTTGGTCTGGCGCGACTGGACATTGATCGCCAGGCACGCGACGGCGCCCGTTGCGCCACCCAGCGCGGCGCCTGCGAGGGCGCCCTTCGTGCCGCCGAGAATGGCACCCAGCATCGCGCCCGCGGCCGCGCCGACCAGCGCGCCGGTGCCCACGCCGCAGGGATCTTCTGTAGCCGCACTGCTCTGCGGCCGGCCGGGGCCGCCCGGCTGGGAAGCCGCGCAGCCGCCCAGCAAAGCCAGGACCGAAAGATAGACAACGGCGTGCTGGGCCGGCTTGATGCGTTTCATCGGGGTATCCAAGGTGGGTTAGCAGTAGGTGTGGAACGAGGTCAATCGAAACAAACGGGAAAGATGTGGTGAGACCAGTCGGCAGCTACGCGGCAACCTTGGCCGCGCGTGCGCGGCGGCCATGCAGAAGCCGCCCTGCGCGGCGCGGCTCCCGGTCACTTGATGGTCGTCTCATCCCTGAGGTATTGCAGTTCGCGCTCGCGGATGCGGCGCCCCAGGCTGATGGCTTGCGGGTTGTTGGGGTCGATCCGCCGGGCGCTTTCAACATAGGTCTTGGCCGCGTCGAACTTCATCTGCGAAAGCGCCTGATCGGCATCGCGCAGGAACGACTGGGCCAGGTCGGCCTGGGGATTGCGCGCGGCCGGTGCCGGTGCCGATGGAAGCGCCGGCGGCCTGACCCCGGTCGCCTGGACTACGGCGGTGGCCGGGTCCGCGGACGCGCGGTTGGCCTCCTGTGCGCGTGCGGCATCCTGCGATCGCGCGGCTTCCTGCACCTGCGCGCGCAGCGCCGCCAGATCCAGGTCTTCGCGATTGCGCGCCTGCACCTGGTCGAGCGCGGCGCGGGCAGCGCCGATATTGCCTTCCGTAATGTGCTGGCGCGCTTCCGCGCCGGCCGCCGCGGCGGCGGCCAGGGCCTGCTCGACCTGCTGGCGCAAATCCTTGGCGGTTGCGGTATCGGCGCAGGGCGCGCCAAGCTGGTCCAGCCCATTGCGGGCGCTGAGCAGCCGGCGCTCGCTGATGCGGCTGGCGATGGTGCGGAAGCTGCGCTGGCACGCCGCCAGCGCAGCCTCTGCCTTGTCCGCGGCGGCCTGCAGATCCACCGCCTTGACACGTGCCTGCCCGCTGCAAGAGGCCGCGGCAAGCCCGGCCTGGGCGCGCGCCGAGGCCGGATCGCCCGCTGCGAGGTGCCTGGCGCCGGCGACCAGCGCCTGCTCGCAGGCCTGGTTCTTCTCCCCCGACTTGCCGACCATGTACAAACCAACCACGGCGGCAGCCACCACGCCTGCGGCCACCATCAGGCCGCGGCCCTTGCGGGGGGGCTTGGGTCTGGATTCGGCTTCGGCCCTGGTTTCGGGCTTGGTTTCGGCCTTGACCTTGGCCTTGCCTTCGTCTTTCTCCTGGGCCTTAGGCTTGGGCTTGGGCTGGGGCGGCGGCTTGGCCGCCACAGGCTGGGGCGCGGGCGCGGCGCTCACCGCTTCCTGCGCGGCCGGCGTCGATTGTGCCGCAACCGGTGCCGACGCCTCAGGCGCCGGCATGGACACGCCAGCCACGGGCTGGCTGGCCGGCGGCGCCTGAGGCGTATCCGCGACGGCGTCGCCCACCGCCTTGCCGCAGTAGGGGCAGTGACTTACCGCGTCGTACAGACGCGCTTCACAAGCTAGACAGTTTTCCAAGACTCACCCCAACGACATCAGGACAGCGGCGGCGGCATCAGCGGCGCGGCCGCGAACGGCGAAGCACCCTGCAGCACCACGGCCAGTTCAGGCACCTGGTTCAGCTCCAGCCAGCCGGCCAGGCCGGCACGCCAGACCTTGGTGCCCGCCAGGGCGATCTGCCCGGCCTGCAGCATCTGCCCGATCTGGCTGGCCTGGAACGGACCGTACTGCTGGCCGTTCACGCCGAGGTGGTACTGGTGTTCCACCAGGGGCGGCGGCATGCCGCCCAGCGGCGGAGGCGTGCCAGGCGCGGGCGGCATGCCCGGCGCGGCCATCAGGCCTGGCATGGCCGCTTGCGGGATCGTTGCCTGCGGGATGGCCGTGGCGGCGGCCGCGGGCTGCCCTTGCAGCAGCGCCTCCAGGCGGCCGGGTTCCAGCATCTCCGCATTGAGYATGAACTTCAGGCGCAGCGGACCGTCGTCGTCGGCCTCCCGCACTTCCCATTCGTAGGCATCGGCGTCCGATTCCGCGATCACCGTGGCCCAGGGCTTGAGGTTGCCCAGCAGCCGGTTCACCGCTTGCTTGACCTCGCTGTCGGACAGGCCCTGGCGGCGCGCGCGCTCGTTGAGTTCGGCGGCGGCCTCGGCCGCGATGGCGCTGGCAAAGCCCTTGCGCTCCTGCTCGGCACCGTTGCCGTCGGCCACCAGCTTGGACGTGTAGACCGCGCTCTCGTAGTACTCGCACAGGGCGGCCAGTGCCGCGGTCTGCCAGGGGCCCATCTCGGCGATGCGATCCTGCACGCGCTCGACGATGGCTTCGCGGTAAGCCGGCGGCAAGCCGTTCTGGCGCACCGCGCGCTCGTTGCCGATGCGCCGCACGTCGCCGCGCGCTACCGCGAACTGGTACTGGCCGGGCGGCACCACGCGCTGGCTCGAGCGGGTCAGCACGCCCAGCATCACGGCGTAGAGGAACTGCTTGAAGTCTTCCGCCAGGCRGTTGAGCTCATCCGTGTTCGGCGCGATCGGATGGCTGAACTGGGTGGCGTCGATATGCGTGTGCGTGGGGCTCTTTTCCGCCTCCTTGCGGTAGCTGGTGCGCCAGCCTTCCAGCCCGCGCAGCACCGTCATGGGCACGCCCGAGAGTTCGCAATAGCAGACCGCGCGCCCCGGCACGCCGGTCTCGACGATGGAGAGCTGGGCCGTGGTAATGCCGGCTTGCGTCGGAATGCAGGCCTCCAGCTCGACGCTGAACCTGCGCTTGAATTCGTCCGCGCCGGCCACACCGATAAAGCATTTGTACTGGTCGGCCTTGACCGTGAAATCGCCCGCCATGTTGGCGTCGATCCACGGCATGGCACAGGCCAGCAGCTTGCGGAAATGGTTCATGCGCTCGGCCGAGCTCATCTGCTCCAGCGCTTCGAGCAGCGGATCGGTGGCGGGCGCATCGCCGTCCACGGCGCTGACCAGCACCAGCTGGCGCTCGGCCATGCGCTTGACCTTGGTCAGTATCTGGCTGCGCTGGTCGGTATCGGCCAGCATCGGGAACAGGGCCTTGGAGCCGCCCAGGTCCTTGAAGGCTTCATCGGCCCACTCGCGCAGCTGGATAGCGCCGGGCATCGGCACCTCACGTTCGCCCGCGTCGATGGCGATCAGGGTCGCGTGGTCCTTCTTCAGCTCGTGCTGCAGGATGGCGTTGGCGCGCTGCAACTGGGCCAGCATGTCCAGGACCGATTCGCGCCCGGCCTGCAGCTCGCCCACCAGCCCGTTCCACACCGGCTTGCCCGCGGCGTCCACTCCCACGCGGCGCCCCAGCCAGGCCGACAGTTCGGTAAGCAGCAGCGCGGCTTCCTCGGCCGCCTTGGCGCGCAGGTGGAACTTGAGCGCATTGGCAATTTCGATGCGCAGGTGGTCCATCACCTGCACGGCCTGCTTCTCGCCGCCGCCGAAGAAGCCGCCCTTGGTCTGCTCCAGGTTGGCCAGCAGGCGCTCCAGTTCGCGGCTGCGCACGGCTTCCTTGATCTCGCGGTAGCGCTCGGCATTGTTGTTGAGCGCGGCGGTCAGTCCGCTGCCCGGCGCTTCCAGGCGGTCGTTGATCTGCTCGACCAGCGACAGCACGTACTCCAGGCCGCCGAAATCCTTGTTGTCCAGGTAGCCGTAGAGCTGGTCGCGCATGACGCGCTTGATGCGGTCGAGCACTTCGCGGCGGCGCTTGGAGACGCGGTCCTCCGTCGTATCCGCCGCGGAGTCCTGGTCGCGCACCGCATCGCGCTCGAGCTGCTTGATCGCTTCGCGTACCTGGGTAGGCCATTCGGCCCGATCGAAGCCGCTGCGGATCTCGTCGATCCGCGTATTGACACGCTGGTCCACGCCCGCGACCAGCAGGCCGTGCTTGTCCTGCAACAGTTCCTCGACCAGGAAATAGTCGAGGAACTCGCCGCTCGAACGCTTCAGTTCCACGCTCTTGTCGGAGAACTCGGGGAAGTCGCTGAACGGCGCGGCGCGCAGGGCCATGTGGTTGGCCATGAACTCGTCGCGCTGCTTGTCGGTGGCGCGGTTGGCGCCAAGGTCGTTGCCGCCGACGCCGAAGAAGGCCTTGAGCATTTCGCCGGCCCAGCGATGCGCGCGTTCGTCGCGGCGGGATTCCTGGCGCGTGTCCAGCACCGCCTGGCCCATCGCGGAATAGCGCTTCGAATAAGACAGCCGCATGTCCGCGAAGCGGTTCTTGGGTACCAGCGCGTCATGCAGGAAATTCTTGTGGTGCGCCTGGTTGACTGCCACGGAACGCTTGCGGCGCGCAAAGTCGCCCGAGGCGAAGTCCTCGAACAAGGCGTCGGCCACCATGTGATAGATATCGCCCACATCCTTGGTGTGCTGCTGCGCCAGGTTCCCGGAATCGATCAGGTACACCTCGTTGTAGGGCTCGCGCTTGAGCTCCGGCTGGTCATAGGCATCCCAGCGGCCCACGTAGCCGCGGTTGCCCAGCATGGCCGACTCCAGCTCCATCAGCGCCGCGTAGCCGTTGGCTTCGGTGCGGTCCTTGTTGGCGCCCGAGTATCCGGTGGGCAGGAACAGCATCAGTTCCACGTCGGCGCTGCCGACCTCGGTGCCGGCGAGCCAGCGGGCCAGCAGGCCCATGTCGAGGAACGCGCCCGATCCCGTGCCGCCCGCCACCGAGCCGACCACGACGATGCGGAACTTGCTGGTCTCCATCTTGAGGCCAAGCTGGTTCAGCTGGCGCTCGTGGGACAGCCCGGCCTTAAGCCCCTTGAGCTTCAGGCGGATCTTGTCGCGCAGCTTGGCGTACTTGTCGAAGAAATACAGGCGCGAAACGGCGCGGATCTGGCCAGCGCCCTTGGACGGGTCAATGCCCAGCTCGCGGATCTTCTTGGGCGTGAGCGGCGACCAGGACTGGATGTGGGGAAAGCGCGCCAGGGAATCGTCGTCCCGGCTGTACTTGTCCATGTCGAAGGACTCGACGATCTTGTCCTCGTCGCTGAACTTGACCAGCTCGTACTGCAGGTCCTCGGCCTGGGCGCGGCCGCTGTCGATGACGGCGCYGGAGTCCAGGTCGAACTGGATAAACTGCGCCACCGGGAAATCCGCCAGGCTTTCGACGCGCGTGCGCATGCCCGAGCCGCCCCAGAGCGTGTTGAGGATGCGCCGCCGCACCCGCATCAGCACCTCCATGCCGGTGCCGCCGACGCCGATGAACAGTGTCGGGCGCAGCTCGATGCTCTGCTCCTGCTTGCGCTCGGCGCGAATACTCTGATTGATGGTGTCGGACATGTTCTCTCCCCTTCCTGCGCTCTTGGCTTACTCTTGCTTGCGGTCTTGATGCGGCCTTGATGCGGCCTTACTTGCGGCCCGAGACCAGCATCAGCACCAGCGCCACCAGGCCCACCAGCGCCACCGGGCCCATGATCAGCGGCGTCAGGAACTTGGCGGCATTGACGGCAGACAGCACCACGCCCGTCGCCAGGCTGGAGAGGAAGACGAACAGCCACCAGGCTGACGCATTGGCCTTGTTGGGCGGCACGCGCTTGCCCACCAGCGTATTGGCATAGGCGTTGCGGGCGAAGAAGAAGCCGATGAACAGCAACAGCAGGATGCCGCCGCCGATCAGCAGGTCGCGCGAGCCCGTGTCGGCGGTGGCGCCCAGCTCGTTGAGCGAAGCCGGCTGCGAGACTTCCGTGCTCGTGTTCACCATGGCTGGAGCCCCTGCGGCCGGAGCCTGGGCGTTGCCACCTTCGACCGGCGCGGGCAATGCGAAACCGGAATTGTTCTGCTGAGTCTGTGCCATCCCCTCGTTCTCCCTGTTCAATATCAATGCGAGTTCAAAGCGAACTCAAATTCGGATTCAGTGCGGTAACAAATGCGGTATCGGGGGCGATATCAGGCCGGGGCCGTCAGCGCCCGCTGAAGCGCAGCGAATGGCCCTCGGCCGCGTTGCGCACCTGCGGCTTGCCCAGCCCGCGGCGAACCTCGCCGATGGGCTGGCCCGCGTCGTCCTTGAGGACGAGGCGGGCGAACGGCTTGAGCACCACGTGGCGCGGCACCCCGTCCACCAGCAGTTCGTAGCGCTTGCTGCGGCCCGACACCAGCCCGAGCGCACCCGCGCCCAGCACCAGCGCGAGCAGCCCGCCGATCGCCACCAGCAAGGGCAGCAGCGGATACTGGATGCGCACCAGCAGCGGCACGCGCGCCACCGAGGCGCGCACGCTCTCCGGTGGCGTGAAGACTTCGGAAATGGGATCGCCCGGGAACAGCTCGCGCATTTCGCCGGCAAAGCCGTCCGACAGCGCCAGCTGCTGGCCCGCGAGCCCGATCTCGACGGTCATCGGCAGCAGCACCTGCTTGCCCATGGCCGACATGGCCTGCGCCGACCACGGCGAGGGCACCTGCGCCATCGGCAGCGCGAACTGCGCCTGCACCGGCTGGCTGGCACCGGGCTGCAGGTCCTTGACCGCCGCCGGCTCCACCTGCACCGGCACGCTCTGGCCACCGGCGCCCAGCGTGGCATTCACGCCAGCCGAGCGGATCACGTAGGGATAGAACAGGTTCTGCAGCGAGGCCTGCAAGGCCACCGTGGGCACGAGACTGGCCGCGTCCACGTCGAGCACGATGGTGCGCTGGTCGGTACCGAGGCTGGCGCGCACATTGGGCGTGTTCCTGACCAGTTCCGGCACGATCCGCACGGCATCCTGGTCGATCGGCTTGAGCCGCGCCGGCGCGCGCGTCAGCACCTTGGACAGCCGCCCTTCGGCCATGATGCGGYCGAGCGCGTCGGCCGCCGGCTGGCCGTAGGCCAGCGCATACACCATCAGGCCCTTGGCCGCGTACTGCTTGCCCTGGACCGGCATCTTGAGCGGGAATGCCAGGGTCCGGGTGATCGACGGCTCGAGGTGGAGCAGGCGGTAGAAATCGCGGTTGCGCTCCGCAGTCTGCGCGTCGTTGTTAGGGCTGTTCTTGTTATTGGTGAAGATCCAGATGATGCCCGGCGCCGCCTTGAACGGACCGGTGATGGTCTTGGTGACCGCCTCCTGGAAATCGGTGTCGGCCAGCGCCTCGCCCGCGCCCTTGCGGGCCACCGCCAGCGGCGCCAGGCGCCGCGCCACATCGGCAGCGCCTGTGCCCTGGGAAAGCAGGGCCGGCGAGGCATTGCCGGCGGTGCTCTGGCTGAACGCCAGCAGATACACCTTGTCCTCGGCACTGGCCGCGGCGCCCGCGACGGCAGCCACCAGCGGCTTCAGCCGGGAAGCGGGATCGGCATAGAAAGGCTCCATCCAGCCGGAGTTCTGCACCAGGAAGGCCTGTTGCACGCCCGCGGCGCGCGCCGGCACGGCACAGCACAAGATCGCCGCGGCGACCCCAACGACAAATCGCTTCATGCTTGTAGCTTCCAGCCGTCGATGCGAGTGATCAAGGGGTGGTAGGCCCATAGCAGGCCATCATGGACGAACAGGCGCAGACGCCACGGCTCGCTTACGGAGAACGAGTGGAAGGCGATTTCCGTCGATCCGTCGTCCATCACCAGCTTCGCGGGCGTGCGATCGACCGATTGCAGCACCTCGTCCAGGCTTTTCGCCGTCGCGAGCTTGATCCCGACCACCACGCCGTCTTGCGATTCGAGCAGCGGCATCACCACCTCGTCGGTGGCGCCATCGTCGCCATGCTCCGGCTCGACCCAGGGATCGGTCTTGAAGCGGGCTGCGAAACGGTAGTTCACGCTGCCCGAGCACAGGCGCGGCGCTTGCACCGGATGCCGGGCGGGCTGATCGATGCCGAGCTCCAGGTAGCAATATGTGCCTGCGGCATCGTCAAAGCACAGCTGCGACAGATGCCCCACCGGCGAAAGGCTGGCGCAGCCGAAGCGGAAATCCGGCCGGAGATTGTCCGGCCAAGGCCTGAAGCTGGCTTCGCAATCGCCATTGGAAAGCATGCGCAGCAGCAACTGGCCACGCTCGGCGGGCCAGATGGCGATGCGGCCGCTGACCAGCGGCGCATGGAGCGCCCCGGTATCCAGGCCGGCCAGGGAAAGCGCCACCACGGGCCCCGGCGCGCCCTGCGCGTCGGCGCTGGCAAAGCGCACCGAGCCGGCGCCGGCGTCGAGCGGCACCCAGATCCGTTCTGCGAAATGGATGGGGGCGCCAAGCGCCTTGCCCGCGCCGATGTAGTCGACCCCGAAACGCAGTCCCGGCACATCCACGCGCACGCAGGCCAGCCCGGAATCGGTACCGAAGAAGATGCGGCTGGCGCTGCCATCCAGCGCCACTTCGGCTCGCCAGTCCTCGCGCGGGATGCCGGACACCTCCAGCATGCCGCGGCCCTCGTAGTCGACGGGTTCCCAGCGGCCGCTGGCAGGCAGCCGCGCATAGAGCAGCCCCTTGGCAGGATCCAGCGCAAGCAGTACCGGCGCCCGGGTGCCAGCCGGCAGCGAGAAAAACTCGTAGCTGCCTTCCGGCGGCATGCTCAGGCTGTCATCCGGGTCCGTATCGGCGCGCCGGAGGAACGGCTCGCTCAGCCGCAACGGCCGCGCTGCCTGCCTCAGTCCACGGGACGGGCGCGCGCTGCGTTGCAGGATGTCGGCGGCGCCGTGCGGCGGGATCCAGCTTGCGGCCGGCGCCGCCGCGGGCCGCAGCAGGGCATGTCCGGTCTGTGGATCGAACTTGAATTCAGGCGGATAGAGACCTGGTGCCGCCGCGCTTGAACGCCCGCATTGCATCAGCACGCGCAAGTCGTCCTTCGATACGGCTTCCGGCACGGCATGTCTCTGCGTGGTCCGGTCGAGCACGAAGCCACCCCCCTCTTCCGCTGCCATCCAGTCCCCAGAATTCAACTGCCATGCCTTGGAATGCCTGCCCCTATCTTCTGCATTCATTTATCGTTGCCTTCTTTGCTGTCCTTCCCCGCCAGCACGCACCGGGGCGATCAGCCCTTCCGGTAGCGCGGACCCGCGGCGCTGCGCGTGCAGCCCCTCCCCATGCCTGGCCTCGGACACCCGACGGCCGGGGAATGCTCCCGGCGCGATTGCCCGGCGGCCCGCTTGCACCGGCTTTCTATCTGTATAGGTTCTGTGCGATGCTTCCCGCCGTGCGCAAGGTGGGTCTGTGCGATTGGAATGGCGGGTCAGCGCGGCACCTCGCCCGGGTTCCTGTACCCCCACCTTCCCAGCAATAACGGCACGGCAATGGGAATGTTTAGTGCTATTTGCCTCAAAAGAAGCAACTGCGCATTGTCCGGATTTAGGAAGGTTCCTAGCACCCCCCATTCGAAGGGCTTTCCCCTCATTGGCGGGGATTGGCGTTCCGCCCGCATTGACCGGAAACCCGGCGCGGGCGGCCGGGGCGCCCCTCCCGCATGGGGCCGATAAATCGTTAAGATAGCCTTCGCCGCATTACCCAAAAAATAGAACACGAGGAGATCATCCATGCCCCACCCGCGCATCCGCGCCACCCTGCTGGCTTCCGCCCTGCTCCTGGCCGCCCTGCCCGCGCGCGCCGACATCCGCGTGGGCATCGACGTCTCCACCACCGGGCCCGCCGCCTCCATCGGCATCCCCTCCAAGAACGCTGTGCTGATGTGGCCGCCCACCCTGGGCGGCCAGCGCGCGCAATACGTGATCCTGGACGATGGCTCCGACCCCGCCGCCGCGGTGCGCAATGTGCGCAAGCTGATTTCCGAGGAGAAGGTGGACGTGGTGGTCGGCCCCAACATCACGCCGACGGCCATCGCCGCGCTCGATGCGGTGGCTGAGGGCGAGACGCCGATGGTGGCGCTGGCCGCGTCGGCCGCCATCATCGAGCYGCAGACGGACCCGAAGCGGCGCTGGGCGTTCAAGATGCCGCAGAACGATTCGCACATGGCCACGGTGCTCACCGAGTACATGAGCAACCATGGTGTGAAGACGGTGGGCTTCATCGGCTTCAACGATGCTTACGGCGAGAGCTGGTGGCGGGAGTTCTCCAGGCTGGCGGAGCTGCGCAAGATCAAGGTGGTGGCCAACGAGCGCTTCTCGCGCAACGATACTTCGGTAACCGGGCAGGTGCTGAAGCTGATGGCGGCCAACCCGGATGCGATCCTGGTGGCCGGCGCGGGCACGCCTTCGGTACTGCCGCAGAAGACGCTGGCCGAGCGGGGGTATAAAGGGAAGGTGTACCAGACCCACGGCATCGCCACCTGGGACTTCCTGCGGGTAGGCGGCAAGGATGTGGACGGCACGCTGTTCCCGACCGGGCCGGTGGTAGTGGCCCGGCAACTGCCGGACGGCCATCCGGTGAAAAAAGTGGCACTGGATTTCGCGACGCGCTATGAGGCGAAGTACGGCGTGGACAGCATCACGCAGTTTGCCGGGGATGCCTGGGGCGCGTGGATGCTGCTGGACGACGCCGCGCGCCGTGCCGGCAAGAGCGGCGCGCAGCCGGGCACGCGGGAGTTCCGCCACGCCATGCGCGATGCGCTGGAGACCACCACCAACCTGACCATTCCCAATGGCGTGATGAACCTGAGCGTGAAAGACCATCAGGGCTTCGACCAGCGCTCGCGCGTGATGGGCGTGATCCGCGACGGCAAGTTTGCCTACGCGGCCGAGAAATAAGGATGTCTTGACATGAGCAATACGACAGCAACCCCCTCCCAACCCTTGACGATCGGCTTTATCGGGCTGGGCGCCATGGGCACGCCGATGGTGCGCCACCTGCTTGCCGCCGGCCACGGCGTGCGCGCCTGCGTGCGCCGGCCCGAGGCGGCCGACGCGGCCCGCGCGCTGGGCGCGGTGCCCTGCGCCACGCCCGCCGAAGCGGCGCGCGGCGCGGCGGTGGTGTTCACCAATGTCACCTCGTCCGAGGATGTGCGCTCGGTGCTGCTGGGCGAGCACGGCGTGATCGAGGGCGCTGCGCCGGGCACCATCTGCATCGACCATAGCACCATCTCGCCCATCGTCACGCGGGAGATCGCCGCGCGGCTGGCCGAGCGCGGCATCGAGGCGCTGGACTGCCCGGTCTCCGGCGGCACCGTGGGCGCCGAAGCGGCCAGCCTGACCATCATGGCGGGCGGCAAGGCCGAGATGCTGGACCGCGTGCGGCCACTGCTCGCGCTGCTGGGCAAGACCATTACGCATATCGGCGACCACGGCGCCGGCCAGGTTGCCAAGCTGTGCAACCAGATCGCGCAGGTGGTCAATATCGAAGGCATTGCCGAAGCCATGCGGTTCGCACAGGCCCAGCAGGTGGACAGCGGCCGCGTGCTGCAGGCCATGGCCACCGGCATGGCGGGCAGCCGCATGCTGGACATGATGGGGCCGAAGATGGTCGCGCACGACTTTGCCCCGGGCATCGAGGCACGGCTGCACGACAAGGATTTCGGGCTGGCCGCGGAGATCGCCCGCCAGCTCGGGCTGGAACTGCCCGCCATGCAGGCCACCTCGCGCCAGCTCGGCACGCTGATGGACAAGGGCTGGGGGAAGGACGACACCTCGTCGCTACTGCGGGTGCTGGAGGGGTGAGCTGCCGCGCCGCCGGGCGCTAAGCCACGTCCATCATCCTCAGGACCGCACGCAGCAGCGGGCTGTCCGTTTCGGCGAAATCGTCCATCACGTTGAAGTGGTGCCTCCCCGGCATCGGCACATGCGCCGCGCCTGGCGCCGCCGCGTTGGCGGCCCAGCCAGCGCGCAGCAGATCCGTCTGCCGCTGGTATTCCTCGGGCTCCAGCCCGCCCACCGCCGTCACCAGCGGTGCGTCCGTGGCGGGCGGCAGGAAGGCCGGCGAGAGCCGGGCCACATCGCTCTCCGACAGTTTCAGGTCGACCTGCAGGAAAGCGGCGCGCCGAAGCGGCTCCAGATCGTGCAGGCCGCTGACCGACACCACGCCCTTGACCAGATTCGCCGGCAGGTCGCTGCCCACGCGCGGCCACAGGGTGGTGAGCATCATCGCCGCCATATGGCCGCCGACGGAATGCCCGGCCACGAAGATGCGCGACCCGTCATGCCCAAGCCGGTCCGCCGCGCGGTACAGCCATGCCACGCTGCGTACCGCCTGCAGCAGGATGGTCTCCACCGTCACCGCCGGACACAACGAGTAATTGACCACCGCCACCGACACGCCGCACCGTGGCAACGCGCTGGCCACCAGGCTGTGGTCGCGCTTGTCCAGCGCGCGCCAGTAGCCGCCGTGCAGGAATACCAGCAGCGGCGGCGCCTGCCCGGCAACGGCGCCGGGGTCGGCGGGGAAGTAATCGAGCCGCTCGTCCTCGCGGTACGGGCCAGGCTCGCCATCGGCATAGCTCAGGTCTTCCAGCCAGCCGCCCCGCTCGCGCACCTGGCGCGACAGCGCCGCCCAGCGTGCCATATGGATAGCGTTGTCGGGCACCCTGGCCCGGTTGTTGTACTGGACGTCGAAGAAGGCGGGGTCCTGCGACGGCAGCTGCGCAAGACTGGCGAAGGACGGCAGGTCTGACATGGTGCTCCGGGCTTGGATTAGAGACGCGGGCGGCCTTGGCGGCCCGCAGGGGCGATGGCTGCAATCATGCTAGCCGAGTTCGCCAGCTGCCTGGAATCGACAAGATCCCGGATATCGCCTTGCCGCCGATGGTCGTAAAACGTCACCCGCGTGCCGGCCAGGGCCACCGGCAAGGTCCGCCCGCCGACGCCCGAATACCATGACCGGAGCCGCGCCATGCGGACCAGGCAAGGTCGCCAGGGATTCCCTGGCCCGGCCTAGTTGTGACCGCGCTGGATTTGCGGCATAATTCCCGGCTCAGCACCATGCTGGCACGCCGGTTCCCGGCAAATCGGCCAGCATCCACTCAGCCCGGGTGGTGAAACAGGTAGACGCAGGGGACTCAAAATCCCCCGCCGCAAGGCGTGTCGGTTCGAGTCCGACCCCGGGCACCACTGAATTTCCCAAGAAAATGCACCCGCTCCAATAGGGAGCCGTCGCCCTGTTGCGACTGCGTATGGTGCGGCCGCCTGACCGGCTGGCCCGATCCGGGCCGGCCTTTTCAGTACCAGCCCGTCCTCCGGCCGCCAAGGCGACTACGCCCCGGCCCGATCCAGCAGCACGATGGTCACCAGCACGGAGGCGTTGCTGATCGCCGTCACATCATGCTTCACGCCGGAAGCCAGATAGACGAGATCGCCCTGGCGCAGCAGCCGGTGGCCACCGTCCACGCCGACATCCACTTCGCCTTCCAGGCATTGCATGGTGACCGGCCCGGCTACCGCATGGGCCGGCATCCGTTTGCCGGCGGCCAGCACCAGGCGCATGACTTCCAGGCGGCTCTCCTTGAAGAGTGCCGTGGTGGGCGTCTGCTCAAGGCGCGCGCCCAGGGGCAGCACGCTGGCGATCTGGCCGGAGGATAGATGAGGGATGGACATCGGTGGCTCCTGGTTGTCTGCGGCGCGGCGCCTGCGTCCGCCGGACACCTCCGGTAGTGACTCCCGCCCCATTGGTGTCCCGGCCCATTCGTTCTTCAGCCGTTCGCGTCGCGCTCTGCACTGATGGTAGTACGCGCATGGGCTTTGTCCCAATGACAACGCGTGCTCCCGAGCCGGCGGAAAATTGCCGATTCGCCTGCCTGTCGCTACACGGTTTGGCAGGTCCCTCGACTATGCTGTGATTGGGCACCATGCCCGAACGCGCCGCCCGGCAGAGGCAGATTACCCTGGGAGCGCCGGCGCGAGAATGCGGGAGAACTGTCATGCAACAGCGCCTGGCCGGTTTGATTTGCGCGGCCGCCATCATGGCTTGCGCCTGTGCCACCTTGCAGCCCGAGCAGACCGGGAGCAAGTTGGTCGGAAGCCCGGAGAGCAGCGTGCGCGATGCCTTTGGCGCACCTGCCGAGGTCTACCGCCTGGCTGACGGCACCACGCGCTGGATCTATTCCCGGCAGCCGCTTGGCTTCTTTGTCTACACGGCAGATTTCGATGCCAGTGGCAAACTCAGCAGCTTCCGTCAGATGCTGACGGAAAAAGAGATCTACCAGGCGCAGATCGGCGTCTGGACCAAGCGCGACATTGAAGAGCACTTCGGCAAGCCTCGGGTCCCGATTCAGTATTACCCGCTGATGAAGCGGGAAGCCTGGTCCTATCGTATGTACAAGGACGCCAACCTGCCGGCCCACTTCAGTTGCTACTTCGACGACAACGGCGTGTTGCAGCAGACCATGATCATCGCCGATCCGCTGGGCGGCGGGAGTCATGGCAGAGGCAAGTGAGCGCGCTGCCTTACGGCTGCGCCACCAGTTCCTTGATCCACGCATGCACCACCCGGACGTCCGGCGAGGTCTCGAACCGCTCGGATGCCATCAAGTAGTACGAATGCGCCGATGACAAGCTAACCGGCGACAGCCGCACCAGTTGCCCGGACTTGAGCAGGTGCAGCAGCAGCGAGCGACGCCCGTAGGCAATGCCTTGCCCGCGCATGGCGGCGTCCAGCATCAGACCGGTATCGGTAAAGGTAGTCACGCGAGGGCTGCGCGGCATGGGCAGCCCGGCCTCGCGGAACCACGGCTCCCAGGCATGGCGGCTGTGCGACAGGAGCATGGCTTCGCCGAACAGCCTGGGCAGCGCACGCTGCCTGAGCGTGGCGAGGTAGGACGGCGCCGCCACCGGAAACCACTCGTCATGGCCCAGGTCGAGATGCGGCTCAACCGGCCTGGCCCGGGCAAAGCGCAGTGCGATGTCGGCCTCGCCATGACGGGGCACGATCATCTGGCTGGTGGGGTCCAGCGCGATGGCGATCCGGGGATGGCTGCGCTGGAATTCCGCCAGCGCGGGCACCACGCGAAAGCGGGCGAATGAAGGCAGCACGCTGACGCGCACCGTGCGCGGATCGGCCGCCGGGCCGAAGGCTTCGCCCAGCGTGGAGAGTGCTTGCCGGACCGGCCCGAGCAGGCGTTCAGCCTCGGGCGTGGGCGTCACGATGCGCGTGGTGCGCGCGAACAGGGCCACGCCGCAGCGTTGTTCGAGCTCGCGGATGCGATGGCTCACCGTGCTGTGGGCCACGCTGAGTTCTTCGGCAGCCCGGTGAAAGCTCCGCAGGCGCGCCACGGCATCGAAGGCGAGCAGCAGCGGGATCGGCGGGATGTGCTTCATGACGGGTTGCGCGGGCAATCCGCCGGCTCAGCGCGTGCGGACATAGCCTTGGTTTTGGTGATCTCGGGTGCGAAGCCGGTCGTGGCGGCGGGACGGGCGCAAACGAGCCGGCTCGCGATGCGCGATCATAGCGCACGCGCAGTGCGCAACACCCAGCCAAACAAGCCGGCGAAAGCCAGCGGGCCCCACACGGACAGCACTTCTCCCAGGCCAGGGAACAGCATGCGCTGCGGCAGTGCGGCATCGCCCGCCTGCGCCCAGTCGGCAGCCAGCAGGGCCAGGCACCCCCCCTGCACCAGCAAGTTGCGGCCTGCGCGCTCCGTGCCCAGGGCGGCGGCGGCGGCCAGCGGCGTCAGGCCGAAAGTCAGTACGGACAGCATAGGCATCTCCCGGCGCGGTGGCGCGCCGCATCGTGGATGGAATGCCGCCACTGTAGGGCCGGATCGCTCGCGATTTGATGAAAGTTGCGGCGCGATTATGCGGCTGCGTCGACCAATCCCCCCAATTGCTGGCCCTCGCCTCCCACGGCTCCGCACCGCGTACCACATGGCTCGAGGCCGCCCCAGCGCATGTTGACGCCGCTGCTTAAATCACAAACAAAAGCTTTCAGCACGCGCCCCAAGTTGTGGCAGTGATAATGGCCCACGCCAAATCTGCGCGGCGCCCGCCGGGAAGGATCGCGGCCAGAAGCTCTTGCCGCGGCCCCGCTGCGCGGGCGCCCCGTGGGCCCAGTGATTTCTCTGCAGAGCCGCTGCCGCGCCATGGAAACCATCGTCCACCTGCTTGCAACGCAACCCGAGATCGCCTTGTTCCTGGCGCTGGCCGTGGGACATGCGGTGGGTTCGATCAAGATCGGGCCGTTCCAGCTCGGCGGCATCTGCGGCACGCTGATTGCCGCGCTGGTGATCGGGCAAACCGGGGCGCGCATCGACACCGACGTGCGCAACGTCTTCTTCGCCTTGTTCATCTTCGCCCTGGGCTTCACCGGCGGCCCGCAGTTCTTTGCCAACGTCACCCGCAGCTGGCGCATTGGCCTGCTGTCGCTGGTGGAAGTGGCCGTGGTGCTGGCGCTGATGGCGCTGGCGGTGGTGGTGCTGAACCTGGACCAGGGCACCGCGGCGGGCCTGCTGGCCGGCGCGGCGACGGAATCTGCGGTGATCGGCACGGCCTCCGAGGCCATCGGCAGGCTGGGCCTGTCCCCCGAACGGATACGCGAGCTGCAGACCAATATCGTCACCGCCTACAGCGTGACCTACCTGTTCGGGCTGATCACCATCGTGCTGTTCACCAGCCAGCTGGCACCGTGGCTGTTGCGCATCAACCTGCGCGAGTCGGCAGCGGCGCTCTGGCAAAGGCTCGGCGGCGAGTCCGACATGGGCGCGCGCCAGTACAGCGCGCTGCCGCGCCTGGTGGGCCGCGTGCTGGAAGTGCGCGCGGCGGCCGGGCAGACCGTGCTGGCGGCGGAGAAGGCAGTGGCGCTGGGCGTGACGATCCGGCGCATCCGGCGCGACGCTCATACCTTCAAGCCAACGCCCRATGAGGTGCTGCGGGCCGGTGACGTGGTGCTGGCGTATGGCCGCCGCGACGCCATGGTGCCGTTCGCGCGGGCGGTGGGCATCGAGCTGCCCGAGGCGCCGGAAGCGGCCGGGGAAGCCGGCATGGACACGGTGGTGCAGACCGAGCAGGACGTGCTGCTCACGCGGCGCGAGATCAGTGGCGTCACGCTGGCCTCGTTGCGCGGCATGGCGGATGTCGGCATGGGCCGCGGCGTGTACATCGACGCCATCAGCCGCGTCGGGCGCCCGATCCCGCCGTTGCCCAATACCGTGCTGGAGCGTGGCGACGTGCTGAGCCTGAGCGGCCCCTCCGAGGCCGTGGACCGGGTAGTGCCGGAACTGGGCTACCGCGTCGTGCCCACCATCAAGACCGATTTTGTGTTTCTCGGCGTCGGCGTGCTGCTGGGCATGTTGCTGGGCAGCCTGAGGCTGCAGCTTGGCGGCGCGGAGTTGACGCTGGGCACCGGCGGCGGTTGCCTGGTAGCGGGCCTGGCATTCGGCTGGCTGCGTGCGCGCGTGCCGCTGATGGGCTCGCTGCCCTCGTCGGCGGCGGAGATCCTGAAGGATTTCGGGCTGGCCACCTTTATCGCGGCGGTGGGCCTGTCCGCCGGACCGGACGCCATCAAGCTGGTGAAGACCTATGGCCTGGCGCTGCCCGTTGCGGGCGTGCTGATCTCGATCGTGCCGGCGTCGCTGTCGCTGCTGATCGGCCACTGGTGGCTGAAGATCGAAGCCCCGATCCTGCTCGGYGCGGTGGCC
Source organism: Cupriavidus sp. 05T313 (assembly GCF_056396665.1). Classification (NCBI taxonomy): domain Bacteria; kingdom Pseudomonadati; phylum Pseudomonadota; class Betaproteobacteria; order Burkholderiales; family Burkholderiaceae; genus Cupriavidus; species Cupriavidus sp. 05T313. The sequence goes on from NZ_JBFTLX010000003.1 coordinate 135,929, forward strand.
GGACAGCAATGCAGTACGCCCGCCATCATGGCGCTGACCAATGCAGCCGGCAACAGCACGCCGGTGGTTGGCTACACCATCACTTACGCCATTTCCAACGTGCTGCTGCCATTGATGGGACCCATCGCGGTCGCCGTGGCCGGCGCACTGGCGCATTGATTGCGCACCGGCCCGTGACCGCCATCGGCGCCCGGGCAGCACGCTCGTTTGAGCGCATCGCCTGATCCATTTATCCATCACGCAGCAGGAGTAAAGCATGGAGTGGTTGCACAGCATCTTCCAGAAGTCCCCTGAGGCGGCGTTGTTCCTGTCGCTGGCGGTCGGCTACGCGATCGGCAAGATCACCTTCGGGCGTTTCCAGCTCGGCGGCGTGGCCGGCTCGCTGCTGGCCGCGGTGGTCATCAGCCAGGTCGGCGTGGAGATCGACAACGGCGTCAAGGCGGTGATGTTCGCGGTGTTTATCTATGCCGTGGGCTACGAGAGCGGGCCGCAGTTCTTCAACTCACTCAACCGCAGCTCGCTGCGCGAGATCGCGATGGCGATCTTCATGGCGGTGGTGGGGCTGGCCACGGTGGTGATCCTCRCCAAGCTGTTCCATATCGACAAGGGGCTGGCCGCCGGCCTGGCCGCCGGCGGCATGACGCAGTCGGCCATCATCGGTACGGCGGGCGACGCCATCACCAAGCTGGGGCTGCCGCCCGACCAGGTGAAGCTGCTGCAGTCCAACGTGGCGATCGGCTATGCCGTGACCTATGTGTTCGGCTCGCTGGGCGCCATCATCGTGTGCGTGAACATCCTGCCGCGCTTCATGAAGACGGACCTCAAGACCGACGCCAAGAAGGTCGAGCTGGCCATGCACGGCGGCACGCCGCAGTTTGGCCCGGGCCAGCGTGGCGCGCTGCCGCGCCTGGTGGGCCGCGTGTTTCGCGTAACCGGCGCCGCCGGCAAGACCGTGGCGGCGATCGAGACCAAGGGCGCGGACCTCGTCACGGTCGAGAAGGTGATGCGCGGCGGCAAGCCGGTCGAGGTCAGGCAGGACCTGGTGCTGCAGGCCGACGACCTGGTCCTGATGGTGGGCCGGCGCGACGCGATGGTGCCCACCGCGCAGATGATCGGCGAGGAAGTGGCCGACGCCGAAGGCATGGGCGTGGTGATGCAGACGCGCCGCGCGGTGTTCACGCACAAGGACATGAACAACAAGTCCATCGCCGAGATCGTCGGCATGGTGGAGCGCGACCAGCGGCACGGCGTGTATATCGAGCATATCGAGCGCTACGACCAYSCGCTGCCGATCCTGCCCGACCTGAAGCTCCAGCACGGCGACATCCTCACCTTCTACGGCACGCCCGACGACACCGCCCGCGCGGTCAAGACCGCCGGCTATGAACTGGTGCCGAGCGAGAAGACGGACTTCGTCTACTTCGGCGCCGGCGTGCTGGTGGGCCTCTTGATCGGCCTGCTGGTATGGCGCGTGGGCTCGATCCCGCTGACCCTGGGTTCCGGCGGTGGCGCGCTGTTGTCCGGCCTGGTATTCGGCTGGGCGCGGTCCAAGCATCCGATGTATGGCGCCATGCCGACGGCGGCCTGCCAGTTGCTCAAGGACTTCGGGCTGGCGGCCTTCGTGGCCATCGTCGGCATCAACTCCGGGCTGCAGGCGGTGACCACGCTCAAGCAAAGCGGGCTGACCATCTTCCTGCTGGGCGCCGTGGTGACGCTGCTGCCGCTGTTCCTCACCATGCTGTTCGGGCGCTACGTGCTCAAGTACGACAACGCGGCGCTGCTGGCCGGCGCGCTGTCGGGCTCGCGCAGCGCCAACCCGGCCTTCGGCGGCATCCTGGACAAGGCGGAAAGCCCGGTGCCGACGGTGCCCTTCGCCATCACCTACGCCCTGGCCAATGTGCTGCTGACCTTGCTCGGTCCCCTGGTGGTCGGCCTGGTCTAGCGCGGCTCGCCTTGACGCTGGCGGCCACCCCCTCGCGCAAACGCGCATTTGTATTCCCGGACCCGGCCCGGCCGGACCGGGTCTCCTCCAACAAGCCTTACCCCTGGAGCATGTCATGACCAAACCTGACCTTTCCAAGCTGGCGAACCTGTCGCCCTTCGAGCTCAAGGACGAGCTGATCAAGCTCGCCAGCAGCGACGCGGATCGCATGATGCTCAATGCCGGGCGCGGCAACCCGAACTTCCTGGCGACCGTGCCGCGCCATGCCTTCTGGCAGCTCGGCCTGTTCGCCATGCGCGAATCCGAGCGCTCGTTCTCCTACATGCCCGAGGGCGTCGGCGGCTTTCCGCGCCGTGCGGGGATCGAAGAGCGTTTCAACCTGTTCGCGCGCGAGCAGTCCGAGACCTCCGGCGTGAAGTTCCTCGCCGGCGCCGTGTCCTATGTGCGCGACCAGCTCGGGCTGGATGCGGGCGACTTCCTGTACGAGATGTGCGAAGGCATCCTCGCCTGCAATTACCCGGTGCCGGACCGCATGCTCAAGCTGTCCGAGAAGATCGTTGCGCAATACATCCGCAAGGAGATGATCGGCAGCCATCCTTTCACGGGCAAGTTTGACCTGTTCGCGGTCGAGGGCGGCACGGCCGCGATGACCTACCTGTTCAACACCATCCGCGAGAACCACCTGCTCAAGGCCGGCGACACGATCGCGCTTGGCATGCCGATCTTCACGCCGTATATCGAGATCCCGGAGCTCAACGACTACCAGTTGCTGGAACTGTCCATCGACGCCGACCCGCAGAACCGCTGGCAGTATTCGAACAAGGAGCTCGACAAGCTGCGCGACCCCAAGGTCAAGGCGTTCTTCCTGGTGAACCCGAGCAATCCGCCGTCGGTGCGCATGAGCGACGAGAGCCTGGAGTACCTGGCCTCGATCGTCGAGGAGCGGCCGGACCTGATCATCCTGACCGACGATGTGTACGGCACCTTTGCCGACAATTTCGTCTCGCTGTTCGCGATGTGCCCGAAGAACACGATCCTGGTGTACTCGTTCTCGAAGTACTTCGGCGCGACCGGCTGGCGGCTCGGTGTCATCGCCACGCACCAGGACAATATCTTCGACGCGCAGATCGCCGGGCTGCCGAAGCCGCAGCGCGACCAGCTGCACAAGCGCTACAACTCCATCACCACCGAGCCGGACAAGCTCAAGTTCATCGATCGCCTGGTCGCCGACAGCCGCACCGTGGCGCTGAACCACACCGCCGGCCTGTCCACGCCGCAGCAGGTGCAGATGGTGCTGTTCTCGCTGTTCTCGCTGATGGACACGCACGACGAGTACAAGGCGGCGATGAAGCGCCTGATCCGCAGCCGCAAGGCCGCGCTGTACCGAGAGATCGGCATTGCGCCGGACAACGACGATCCCAACGCCGTGGACTACTACACGCTGCTCGATATCGAGCAGCTCGGCGGCAAGGCCATCGGGCCGGAGTTCGTCAAATGGGTGCTCAACTCCGCCGAGCCGGCGGAGCTGCTRTTCCGGCTGGCCGAGGAGGCGGGCGTGGTGCTGCTGCCGGGACGCGGCTTCGGCACGCGCCATCCGTCCGGCCGCGTATCGCTGGCCAACCTCAATGAATCGGACTACGTGAAGATCGGCCGCTCGATCCGCAAGCTGTTCGAGGAATATGTGGAGCGGTACAACGAGGCCACCGGCAGCACGGCGCGCAAGGACGTGACGAAGAAGTAAGCCACCGCCGGCACGTTGCCGCGGGCCGGTGCCGGCGTTGTCCGGCATCGGCCCGCGGCGTCTTGAACACGGACCGGCATGCCGCCGGCGTCGAAGCGCCGCGTGGCTCTGGTATCGTGGGCGGTCCGCAATCCACCGTCCGCCGCCACCGAGCCGCATGCCTGCTTCCTTGCCCGCCACCTTCCTCCCCGCTGCCTGGTTCGACTGGCTGCCGGGCGCCATGCCGGCCGACCTGTCGTGGTGGTGGCCGTCGGTCTTCATGCTGGCCGAATGGGCGATCCGCCTGGCCATGCTGGTCTATGTGCCGCAACGCCGCGCCCCGGCGGCGGCACGCACCTGGCTGCTGCTGATTTTCTTCCTGCCGTGGCTGGGATTGTTGCTCTACGCGCTGTTCGGCCGCATCTACTATCCCAAGTCCCGCCGCATCAAACTGGCGCGCATCAACCTGGGCATCGCGAGCGTGCGGGACCGGGTGGCGCGCTTCGCCCCCCTGCAGCCGCTGCCTGCCACGGTTGCCGCCGGTGCGGCCGGCCTGATCGAGCGGCTCGGCTCCCACTCGCCGATGCGAGGCAATGCCGTGGCGCTGCTCGATGACTACGATGCCACGGTAGCCGCGATGATCGCCGATATCGACGGCGCCCGGCACCATGTCCACCTGCTGGTTTACATCTACGCCGCCGACGCCACCGGACGCGCCTTTACCGACGCCCTGCTGCGGGCGAACGCGCGGGGCGTGCGCTGCAGTTTGCTGGTGGACGCGCTGGGAGCGCGCGCCGGTTGGCGCGCGTTTGCGGACACGCTGCGCGAGGCAGGCGTGGAGGTGGTGCAGGCCCTGCCGATGCGCTCGCTGATGGCCGTGCTCAAGGGCAAGAGCGCACGCTTCGACCTCCGCAATCACCGCAAGATCCTGGTGGTGGACGGCAGCATCGGCTACATCGGCTCACAGAACGTGATCGACGCCGAGTCGATGCCCGGCCTGCCCAATGAAGAACTGGTGGCACGCGTGACGGGGCCGGTGGTCTCGGAGCTGCAAGCGGTATTCCTGGCCGACCGCTACCTGGAAACAGGCGACAGCAACTTTGGCATCGACAGCTTCCCGCCCATGGAAGAGCAAGGCCCGMACGTCGCGCAGATGCTGCCCAGCGGCCCCGGCTACGGTACGCAGAACGCGCAGATGGCGCTGATCAGCATGATCCACCACGCGCGCAGCGAGGTGGTCATCACCACGCCCTACTTCGTGCCCGACGAAGCCTTCCTGCAGGCGCTGCAACTGGCCTGCTACCGCGGCGTTGACGTGCACCTGGTGTTGTCGCAGCGCATCGACCAGCGCTTCACGCAGGCCGCGCAGGAAGCCTACTTTGGCGTACTGCTGGACGCGGGCGTGCAGATCCACTTGTACCGGCCGGCCTTCCTGCATGCCAAGCATGTGACCATCGACGACGAGGTGGCGATGGTGGGATCGACCAATATGGATATCCGCTCCTTCGCGCTCAACGCGGAGGCCGCGCTGGTGATCTACGACCGCGAGGTGGTGGCGCGCATGCGGGAGATCCAGCGGCGCTACCTGGCCAGCAGCGAGCCGGTGGTGCGCGCCGTGTGGCAGCAGCGGCCGCTGCATACGCGCACCTGGCAGAACCTTTGCCGGCTGGCGGATTCGTTGTTGTAGGGACGCGGATGTGAAAACGCGACCCGTGGCGCTGTTGGCGCCGCGGGTCGCGTCAGGCACTCCGAGCGGCTGGCTTAGCGTGCTTCCACGTAGCCCAGTACGGTTTCCAGCATCGTCTTCAGCGCGGGCTGGATGCGCGTGGCCCGTGCCTCGTCGTAGGCGAAGGGATAGGTCTCGCTCATGTAGGCCGACTGCGTCAGCTCAAGCTGCACGGCCTGCACGCCCTGTGCCGGCGCGCCGTACTGGCGCGTGATGTAGCCGCCCTTGAAACGCCCGTTGAGCACCGAGGTATAGCCCGGCAAGGCGCTGGCGATGTCCAGCAGCTGGTTGGCCAGCTCGGCGTCGCAGCTCGCGCCGTTGGCCGTGCCAAGGTTGAAATCGGTCAGCTTGCCTTCGAAGAAGCGCGGCAGCACCGAGCGGATCGAATGCGCGTCCCACAGCGCCGCGGTGCCGTGCGCGGCGCGCAGGCGGGCCAGTTCTCCGGCCAGCGCGTCGTGGTACGGGCGCCAGATGGCGTCGCGGCGGGCGGCGATCTCGTCGTCGGCGGGCAAGCTGCCGTCGGCGTAGACCGGCGTCTTGTCGAAGGTATCGACCGGGCACAGGCCGGTGGTGTCCTGGCCGGGATACAGGTTGGCGTTATCGGGCGGGCGGTTCAGGTCCACCACGTAGCGCGAGTGCGTGGCCACCAGGATGGAGGCGCCGAGTTCGCGCGCGAAATCGTAGAGGCGTTCCAGGTGCCAGTCGGTATCGGGCACGGTGCGCGCCTCGGCGGTCAGCCGGTCGGACACGGAGGCCGGCAGGTGGGTGCCTACGTGCGGCATCGACACCAGCAGCGGGCGCGTGCCGCGATGCAGGGTGAAAGCGGGGGTATCGGTCGAGAAAGACATGTTTTTGGTTTGCAACGTGAAGGTGCAGGTGCAGTTGCGCATCGGCGCGGCCTGAAGCTTGTATCGTCAAGCATCAGGCCGCGTCCAACGCCGGGGTCAGTCGGTCAGCAGGCTTGCGCGCGCCGCGGCGAAGCCCTTGCCGGCCTGGGCCTGCAAGGCGTGCGCGCCATGCAGCACGCGCGTCCGGCCCGCCGTGCGGACTTCCGCTAGTGTCTCATGTCCGTGGTTGGTGAACACATGCACCGCCAGCGCCTGGCTGCCGGACAAGCCGGCCAGCGCCGGATGCGCGCCGTCGAGCACCACGAAATCCGCCTGCTGTCCGGGCGCCAGCGCGCCGACGGGCCGGCCCGAGGCGCGCGCACCGCCGGCGGCGGCGTCAAGGTAGAGACGATCGGCCACCTGCTTGTGCGCGTCCGACGCCAGCACATTGCGTTTTTGCAGCGCGAGGCGCTGGCCGTACTCGAACAGCCGCAGTTCCTCCGCCACGCTCACGCTGGCATGGCTGTCCGAGCCGATGCCCCAGACGCCGCCCTGCCCCAGGTAGGGCGCGGCATCGAAGACGCCGTCGCCAAGGTTGGCCTCGGTGGTGGGACAAATGCCTGCCACCGCGCCGCTGTGCGCAAGGCGCCGCCGTTCGTCCCAGTCCAGGTGAGTGGCGTGCACCAGGCACCAGCGCGCATCCACCTCGGCATGGTCGAGCAGCCACGCCACCGGGCGCGTGCCCGTGAGCGTGATGCACTCGTCCACTTCGCGCTGCTGCTCGGCGATATGGATATGCACGGGCGCCTGCGCATCCAGCGCGTGCAGGCCTGCCACGGCATTGGCAAGGCTTTGCGGCGGCACCGCCCGCAGCGAATGCGGTGCCAGCCCTAGCCGCGCCTGGCCGTGGCATTGCGGGGCCAGGCGTCCGAGCAAGGCGAGCATGGCGTCGGTTTCGTGCAGGAAACGGCGCTGCTCGGCGAGCGCGGGCTTGTCGCCGAAGCCGGCGGTCTGGTACAGCACCGGCAGCAGCGTGATGCCGATGCCGGCGTTTTGCGCGGCGCGCAGCAGGCGCAGCGACATCTCGGCGGGATCGGCGTAGGGCTTGCCGTCCGGATCGTGATGCACGTAGTGGAATTCGCACACGCTGGTGTAGCCGGCGCGCAGCATCTCGATATAGAGCTGCGTGGCGATGGCTTCGAGCGTATCGGGCGAGAGCCGCAGCGCGAAGCGGTACATCAGCTTGCGCCAGCTCCAGAAGGAGTCGCTCTCCTGGCCGTCGGCCAGCGTCTCGCTGCGGTATTCGGTCAGGCCGGCAAAGCCGCGCTGGAAGGCGTGCGAATGCAGGTTGGGCATGCCCGGCAGCAAGGGGCCCGCGGCGCGCGGCACATCCGCCGCCGGCACCGCGCCGGCCTGCACCGTGGTGAAGGCGCCGGCATCGTCCCAGGCCAGCAGGACATCGCTGGCCCAGCCCGTGGGCAGCAAGGCCTGCGCGGCAAACAGGCTGCCGGCGCTCATGGCCGGGCTCCTTGCGCCGGCGCGACAGCGGGATAGATCTTGCCCTGCCGCACCACGGCGGCAGCCGGGTTGCGGCCGAACCAGTAAGCCAGCTCCGCCGGCGAGTCGACTTGCCACAGGACGAAATCGGCCGCGCGTCCGGCAGCCAGCAAGCCGTGGCGGTCCGCCGCGCCCAGCGCGCGCGCGGCGTGCGTGGTGACGCCCTCCAGGACTTCGGGCACGGTCAGCCTGAACAGGGTGCACGCCATATTCATCATCAGCAGCAGCGAAGTGACGGGCGAGGTACCGGGATTGTGATCGGTGGAAATGGCCATCGGCACGCCATGCCGGCGCAGCAGTCCGATCGGCGGCAGCGTGGTGTCACGCAGGAAATAATAGGCGCCCGGCAGCAGGACCGCCACCGTGCCGGACTCGGCCATCGCCATCACGCCGGCTTCGTCGAGATGCTCCAGGTGATCGGCCRACAGCGCATGGTGGCGCGCTGCCAGCGCACTGCCCCCCAGGTTGCTGAGCTGCTCGGCGTGCAGCTTGACGCGCAGGCCAAGGCGCTCGGCCGCCTGGAAGACGCGCTCGGTCTGCGCCAGGCTGAAGCCGACGGATTCGCAGAAGGCATCGACGGCATCGACCAGGCCTTCCTCGGCCAGCGCCGGCATCATGGTGTCGCACACCAGCGCGATGTAGTCGTCGGCGCGGCCCGCGTACTCCGGCGGCAACGCGTGCGCGCCGAGGAACGTGGTGTGCACCGTTACGCCGAAGGCTTCGCCGAGGCGGCGCGCCACGCGCAACTGCTTGCGCTCGCTGGCGAGGTCAAGGCCATAGCCGGACTTGATCTCCAGCGTGGTCACGCCCTCGGCCAGCAGCGGCGCGAGGCGCGCGGCGGCTAGCGCGAACAGGGTATCCTCGTCGGCGGCGCGCGTGGCGCGCACGGTGGACACGATGCCGCCGCCGGCGCGGGCGATTTCTTCGTAGCCGGCGCCAGCCAGGCGCATGGCGAACTCATCGGCGCGCTGGCCGCCGTACACCAGGTGGGTGTGGCAGTCGACCAGGCCCGGCGTGATCCACGCATTACCCGCATCGAAGCGCGGCAGCGCGGCGTAGTCCCGCGGCAGTTCGGCCAGCGGGCCCAGCCAGGCAATGCGGCCCTGTTGCACGACCAGTGCCGCGTCGCGGATCGCCCTGGCGGGATCGCCGTCGGGCAGCAGGTGGCAGCGATGCCAGACGCCGTCGGCGGACGAGGAGGAAGCGGCGGCCTGCGCCGGGGTCAGGTTCATTACGGGTTCTCCATTTCCAGGGTGACGCACAGGCAGAGCGCCGGCTCGGACATCGCCTGCAGGCGATACGGCGCCGCCACGCCTTCGGCGAACAACATGCCGTCGTCGCTGGCCAGCACGGCCTGCCCGCCTTGGCCGGCGATGCCGTGGCGCCATGCACCCTCAATGACAAACAGCAGCACAACATGCGCGCCGGGGGGAATCGTGAATTCGCGGCGCGCCGCTACGATGCTCGCGCGGCAGGCGCCGCGCCGCGTCATCACATTGAAGTCGCGCGTGGCGCCATCCAGCAGTGTCGCCTGCACGCCGCGCTCGCCGGCAAAGGCGAACGGCTCGCCCACGGTATCCAGGCGATGGTCGAAACTGCCATCGTCCGCCAGCAAGCGAACGCCCGCGCCATCGAGCAGCGCGATCTGGCGGTCGATGCCGGGGAAGGCGGAAAACGGGCCATCGGCGGCGATATCGGCCACGCTCACGCGCCACTGAAAGGCGTCCATGCCGGCGCCCGGCGGCCACGCCGCGATCTCGCGCGTGACGCCGCCGCCGTTTTTCCAGGGCTGCGCAGGCAGGGCGCCGAGCGAGAAATACTCCAGGCCGCGCGGGCCTTCCATTGCGCCGCTCATGCCCCTGTCGCCTTTGGCACCATCGGCAGGTTCAGGCCCTTCTCGTGCGCGCATTCGATAGCGCTTTCGTAGCCGGCATCGGCATGGCGCATCACGCCGGTGGCGGGGTCGTTCCAGAGCACGCGCTCGATACGTTTCGCCGCGGCGTCGGTGCCATCGCAGACGATCACTACGCCGGAATGCTGCGAGAAGCCCATGCCCACGCCGCCGCCATGATGCAGGCTGACCCAGGTGGCGCCGCCCGCCGTGTTGAGCAGCGCGTTGAGCAGCGGCCAGTCGGACACCGCATCGGAGCCGTCGCGCATGGCTTCGGTCTCGCGGTTGGGGCTGGCGACCGAGCCGCAATCCAGGTGGTCGCGGCCGATCACCACGGGCGCCTTCAGCTCGCCGTTCTTCACCATCTCGTTGAAGGCCAGGCCGGCGCGGTGGCGCTCGTCCAGCCCCACCCAGCAGATGCGCGCGGGCAGGCCCTGGAAGGCGATGCGGTCGCGCGCCATGTCGAGCCAGCGGTGCAGGTGATGGTCTTCGGGGAACAGCTCCTTCATCTTGGCATCGGTCTTGTAGATGTCCTCGGGGTCGCCCGACAGCGCGACCCAGCGGAACGGGCCCTTGCCGCGGCAGAACAGCGGGCGGATATACGCGGGCACAAACCCCGGGAAATCGAAGGCATTGGCCACGCCTTCGTCAAAGGCGACCTGACGGATGTTGTTTCCGTAGTCCAGCGTGGGCACGCCCATCTGCTGGAAGGCCAGCATGGCCTGCACGTGCCCGACGATGGAGGTCCTGGCCGCTGCCTCGACGGACTTCGGATCGGCCGTGCGCGCGGCTTCCCACTGCGCCACGGTCCAGCCCGCCGGCAGGTAGCCGTTGACCAGGTCGTGCGCCGAGGTCTGGTCGGTGACGATGTCCGGGCGCATGCCACCGGCCTGCGCGCGCTTCACCAGTTCCGGCATGATCTCGGCGGCGTTGCCGAGCAGCCCGACCGAGATGGCCTGCTTGTTGCGCGTGGCCTCTTCGATCATGGCCAGAGCTTCGTCGATGGTGGTCGCCTTCTTGTCGACGTAGCGCGTGCGCAGGCGGAAGTCGATGCGTGACTCCTGGCATTCGATCGCCAGCACGCAAGCGCCGGCCAGCACGCCGGCCAGCGTCTGCGCGCCKCCCATGCCGCCCAGGCCGGCGGTGAGGATCCATTTGCCGGAGAGATCGTTGTTGTAGTGCTGGCGGCCGGCYTCGACRAAGGTCTCGAAGGTGCCCTGCACGATGCCTTGCGTGCCGATATAGATCCACGAGCCGGCGGTCATCTGGCCGTACATCATCAGGCCGGCGCGATCCAGCTCGTTGAACTTGTCCCAGGTGGCCCAGTGCGGCACCAGGTTGGAGTTGGCGATCAGCACGCGCGGCGCGTCCGCGTGGGTGCGGAACACGCCCACCGGCTTGCCCGACTGGACCAGCAGCGATTCCTCTTCACCCAGGTTGCGCAGGCTGTCGAGGATGGCGTCGAAGCATTCCCAGTTGCGCGCCGCCTTGCCGATGCCGCCGTACACCACGAGGTCCTGCGGGCGCTCGGCCACGTCGGGATCGAGGTTGTTCTGGATCATGCGGTAGGCGGCTTCGATCAGCCAGTTCTTGCAGTGCAGCTCGGTGCCGCGCGGCGCGCGGATTTCGCGCCGGCCGCGCAGGGGTGCCGCTTTGGTGAATTGGTGTTCGTTGGCGTTCATGTGGGGTTCTCCTGCGTGTTCAGTTCAGCGGTTCGGCCTGCGTATGGGACGTTGCGCGCGCATCAAGCCACGCCGGCCTGCGACGGCAGCACCTGGCGTACCGACTCGGGCCAGCCAGCACCCGCATCGCCTTGCTTCACCCACTGCTTCATCGCCTCGATATCCGGCGCGAAGTAGCGGTCGCCTTCCACGAAGGCCACGCGCTCGCGAATGCGCGCGATCTCGATCTCGATCAGCGGCGAGGACTCCAGCGGACGATGGAACTCGATGCCCTGCGCGGCGGCCATGGCTTCGATGCCGACCACCACGGCGGTGTTCTCCGCCATATCGCCCAGGCGGCGCGCGCCATAGGTGGCCATCGACACATGGTCCTCCTGGTTGGCCGACGTAGGCAAGCTATCCACGCTGGCGGGGTGTGCCAGCGACTTGTTCTCGGAGGCCAGCGCGGCSGCSGTSACCTGCGCGATCATGAARCCGGARTKSAGRCCGCCRTCGCGCACCAGGAACGGCGGYAGGCCGGACAGSCCGGWATCGAGCAGCAGCGCGAGGCGGCGCTCGGAGATCGCGCCGATCTCGGCGATGGCAAGCGCGATGATGTCAGCGGCGAATGCCACCGGCTCGGCGTGGAAGTTGCCGCCCGAGATCACGTCGCCTTGCTCCGGGAACACCAGCGGATTGTCCGACGCGGCATTGGCCTCGATCTGCAGCACGCGCGCGGCGTGTTGCAGGTTGTCCAGGCAGGCGCCCATCACCTGCGGCTGGCAGCGGATAGAGTACGGATCCTGCACGCGGCCGCAGGTCACATGCGAATCCACGATCTTGCTGCCGTCGAGCAGCGCGCGCACGGCGCCGGCCACGGCGATCTGCCCGGCCTGGCCGCGCGCGGCGTGGATGCGGGCGTCGAACGGCTTGACCGAGCCCTTGATGGCTTCCAGCGACAAGGCGCCCGCCACCAGTCCCGCGGCGAAGATGTCCTCGGCGGCGAACAGGCCGGCCAGCGCCAGCGCGGTGGAAACCTGGGTGCCGTTGAGCAGCGCCAGCCCTTCCTTGGGGCCGAGCGTAAACGGCGCCAGCCCGGCATGGGCCAGGCCTTCGGCAGCCGGGCGGCGCACGCCGTCGATCATCACATCGCCCACGCCGATCAGCGTGCACGACATATGCGCCAGCGGCGCGAGATCGCCCGACGCGCCCACCGAGCCCTTGGCGGGAATGCACGGCGTGACGCCGGAGTTGGCCAGCGCCAGCAGTGCCTCGATGATCTCGGGGCGGATGCCCGAATGGCCGCGCGCCAGGCTCACGGCCTTGATCGCCAGGATCAGGCGCACGGTGTCGGCGTCCAGGTCGGCGCCGGTGCCCACGCTGTGCGACAGCACCAGGTTGCGCTGCAGCTCGGCCAGCTTGTCGTGCGGGATGYGCGTCTGGGCCAGCTTGCCGAAACCGGTGTTGATGCCGTAGACCACGGCATCGGCGTCGATGATGTCCTGCACGGTAGCCTGGGACGCGCGCACGCCGGCCCAGGCGCATTCATCCATCGCCAGGCGCACTTCGCCGCGATGGATGCGGCGCAGGTCGGCCAGGGTGACGGAGCCGGGCTGCAAGGTCAGCAGCGGGCGGGAGGCTTGGGTGGCTTGGGTGGCGCTCATTTGTATGTCCCTGTCTATACAGCTGGGGTCGTGAGTTGGCTGGGTATCTGGAAAATTAACGGCGGACGGCTGGGCTCAGCCGAAGGCCGGGTTGCCATCGGCGCGGAATCGGCTGCCGAGGCGGTAACGGTTGCCGGGGTGCAGGCAACGTACAAAGGTAACGGGCGTGCCGCCGGTCCAGGTGCGGCGGGTCAGCAGCAGGCACGGCTGGCTGCCGGGCATTTCCAGTTGCGCGGCCTGCTCGGGCGTGGCGGCAATCGCGTCGACCACGTGCTCGATCTGGTCGTAAGGCACATGGCGCAGCAGGTATTCGCCGGGCTTCACCGCGACGAAATCCTGGTTGATAAAGTCCGGCGCCACGCGCGGGTTGACGTAGCGGTCTTCCAGTTGCACCGGCACGCCGTCCTCGCGGTGCACGCACACCGAGTGGAACACCGACTCGCCGGTGCGCAGGTCCAGCGCGGCGGCCACTTCGATGGAGGCCGCCACGCGTTCCACCACCATGACGTCGCAGGCGTAGTCGTGGCCACGCATGCGGATCTCGTCCTGCAGGTTGACCACGCTGAGCAGCGTCGACTGCGGCTTGTGCTCGGCCACGAACGTGCCCACGCCGGCCACCCGGACCACCCTGCCCTGCTCGGCCAGCTCGCGCAGCGCGCGGTTCACCGTCATGCGCGACACGCCGAAGCGGGTCACCAGTTCCTGCTCGGACGGCACGCGGTCGCCCGGCTGCCACGCGCGGCTCTGGATATTGCGCGCGATGTACTCCTTCACCTGCTGGTAAAGCGCGGCGGGAGTGGCATCGGGAACACCCCGGCGGTTGGCGGTGGCAGCTTTCATGGCTTGGCTTGCAACTCAGTGCTCGGCGGAGGCCATGGCCTCTGCGCGGATTTCCTCGGTCAGTACCGCCTTGAGTTCCGAGAACTCCGGCGAGGTCTTGATCGTGTAATGGCGCGGATGCGGGAAGTCCACATCGATGGTGCGCTTGATGCGGCCAGGCCGCGCCGAGAACACCGCCACGCGGTTGGCCATGAAGATGGCCTCGTCGATATCGTGCGTGACGAACAGCACCGTCTTGCGGGAGGCTTCCCAGATGCCCAGCAGCAGTTCCTGCATCAGCACGCGGGTCTGGTTGTCGAGCGCGCCGAAGGGCTCGTCCAGCAGCAGGATCTTGGGGTCGTTGGCCAGTGCCCGGGCAATGGCCGTGCGCTGCTGCATGCCCCCCGAGAGCTGCTTGGGGAAATGGTGCTCGAAGCCGCGCAGGCCCACGCGCTGGATAAAGAAATCGCTGCGCTCGCGCTGCTCCGCCTCGCTCATGCCGCGCTCGCGCAGGCCAAAGCGTACGTTCTGCTCGATGGTCAGCCACGGGAACAGCGTGTACGACTGGAACACCATGCCGCGCTCCGCGCCGGGGCCGGTGACTTCCTGGCCGTCCAGCAGCACGCGCCCGGTGGTGGGCGTATCCAGCCCGGCGACGATGCGCAGCAGCGTGGACTTGCCGCAGCCCGAGGGACCGAGGATGGTGACGAAGTCGTTGTCCGCCACCTCGAAATCGGTAGGCTGCAAGGCCAGGGTCTGGCCGCCGCGCGGATTGACGAAGGTACGCGAGACCTGCTGGATGGACAGCGCGCTCATTTGATTGAACTCCACGGGAACAGGCGCTGGTTGGCCAGCTTGAAAGCCAGGTCGGAGACCAGGCCGATACAGCCGATCACGATGATGCCGAAGATGATCTGCCCGGTGTTGAGCAGCGCCTGGCTGTCGGTGATCATGTGGCCGATGCCGGAAGACGAGCCGATCAGCTCGGCCACGATCACATAGGTCCAGGCCCAGCCCAGCACCAGGCGCAGGATCTCGGCGATCTCCGGCGCGGCGCCGGGAATCAGCACGCGCCGCACGATGCCGCTGCTGTTGGCGCCCAGCGTGTAGGCCGCCTCCACCAGGTCGCGCCGCGCGCCGCCCACCGTCACCGCCACCATCAGCACGATCTGGAAGAACGAGCCGATAAAGATCACCAGCACCTTCTGCGCCTCGCCGATGCCGGCCCACAGGATCAGCAGCGGGATGAAGGCCGAGGCCGGCAGGTAGCGGCAGAACGAGACGAAGGGCTCGAAGAACGCCTCCGCCGCCTTGTACGCGCCCATGAAGATGCCCAGCGGCACAGCCAGCGCGGCGGCCAGCACGAAGCCGCCCAGCACGCGCCACACGGTCATGCCGATGTCGCCGATGAAGTTGTACTCGGTGAACAGCAGCACGCCTTCGCGCGCCATGGTCATCGGATCGGCCAGGAAGGTGCGCGGCACCATGCCGCCGAGGGTCACCGCCGCCCACACGCCGAAGAACAGCACGAAGAACCCCAGCCCCAGCACCCAGCGCGCCTGCTGCGAGACGGGTGTCAGCGGCGCGAGCCACGGATGGCGGCGCGCGGCCGCCGGATTCGCCGCGGCGGGAGCGGGCTTTGTAGCGGGATTCGCCGCGGGCGAACCAATGTGAACCTGCGTCATGGCACCAACCTCGTTACTTGATGAAGCGCGCGTCGTACAGGGCCGTAACGTCCGGCACCTGGCGGATCACGCCGATTTCCAGCAGCACCTGCGCCGCTTCCTTGCTGAAGCTGGCCAGCTCGCCGCCGAAGAACTTGCGGTTGGCTTCGCGATCCTGCCAGCGCAGGTAGGCGGACGACTTGGCGAACTGCTCGCCGCTTTGCTTGACCGCCGCGCCCATGATGTCGTTGGCCTTGGCCGGGTCCTGCTTGATCATGTCGAGCGCTTCGAAGTAGCTGTCCACCAGCGCTTGCGCGGCCTTGGGATTGTCCTTGAGCCACTTGGGCGCGCAGCCCAGGGTGTCCATCACCATCGGGTAGTCGAGCGTGGTGGCGAGGATCTTGCCCTTGTCCGGGTTCTGGCGCACGGACGACAGGTACGGCTCATACGTCATCGCGGCATCGTTCTGGCCGGAGATAAAGGCCTGCGCGGCCGCCTGCGGCGACAGCGTGGTGGTCTTGACGTCCTTCAGGGTCATGCCGTTCTTCTTGAGCATCCAGGCCAGGCCGAAGTACGGCGCGGTGCCCGGCGCATCCACGCCGACGGTCTTGCCCTTGAGGTCCGCGAAGCCCTTGACGTCGCCGCGCACGGCCAGGCCGTCGGCACCGTAGGACTTGTCCAGCTGCACGATCTGGGTGATGGGCACGCCGTTGGCGTTCCAGGCCACGTGGGTCTCGACCGTGGTGGCCGCGCACTGGATCGCGCCGGAGGCGAGCGCCAGGTGACGGTCCTTCTGCGGAATCATCTTGATGTCGACGTCGACACCGTGTTTCTTGAAGATGCCGGCCTTGTCGGCCAGCGTCAGCGGCGCGAAACCGGTCCACCCGCTCATGCCCAGCGTGACCTGGGTGGCTTGCGCCTGGGCGGCGCCGGCGGCACTCAGCGTGGCGACTGCTGCAACGGCGGCGGCTAGCGACTTACCGCTACGGATACGAAATCCCATCTTCCTGGCTCCTTTGGTGTGATGCGAACGGGACCGCGCCGGCATTGGCGGCGGCCGGATCGCCCGGCTCGGGCGGCGCCGTACTTGCGGCGCCGGTCATTTGCCAGGCAATTTAGCAACCCTGTATATACAAGTCAATGCAGTAGTTAACCCGAGGCCGCAGGCGGAATTGGCGTTGCCGGCACTTGATGCGCGGCAGGCCGCGAATCGGCCACACACCTAGGGAAAACACTACTCCGCGTCATGCGCCGGGCGCACCCTCGCAGGGCGCGAGTGCCTGGATAAGGCACACCGGGCGCACCAAAGCGGTGTCTTTCCGTCAACGGGACATCACTTGCTGTCTATACAGGATCGAGCGGCAACATCTATGCAAACGACGTGCCACATAGACTTCGAAGGCACCGCCCGCGGAAGTGCCGGAGACATCCCACCGGGCGGAGAGACGCGCGGGGCCGCAGCCCCGGCTTCGTTCAGGCGTCGAAGAACGACGCCACGGTGGGATAACGCAGGCGCAGGCGCAGCTCGCGTTTGAGGCGGGCATTTTCCAGCCGCCGCGATTCGCTCATGAAGCTGAGCAAGGTGGGCTCGACCGCCTCGCGCAACTGCGCGCGGCTCAGGCGTGGCGGGCGCGGCAGGCCGCGGCGGTCGGCCACCAGGTCGAAATAGTCAGCCATGCGCATCTCGGAATCGTCGCTGGCGTGCACCACCCGCTGGGGCCGGCCGCGGAACAGCGCCGCCACCATGGTGCGAGCCAGGTCAAAGGCATGGATGTGGTTGGTATAGACATCGTCCTGCGGCGCCAGCGCCGGCGTGCCTTTGGTCAGGCGGGCCAGCGGCAACCTGTCCTCGGCATAGATGCCGGGGATGCGCACGATCGAGCTGCGCCAGCCGGCGTGGCGG